>JBKKAU010000682.1:0-3988 GCA_046714475.1 Thermoanaerobaculia bacterium | reverse complement strand
AGCCGGAGCCGCGCGACGTGCCGCAACCCGTCTCCTTCGCCCAGCAGCGCCACTGCTTTCTCGACCAGCTGGAGCCGGGCAGCTCCGCCTACAACCTGCCGCTCGCCGTACGGCTGGCCGGCCGGCTGGACGCCGCGGTGCTCGCGGCCACGTTCCGCGAGATCGTGCGGCGCCATGAGTCCCTGCGCACCCGTTTCCAGGCGGCCGAGGGGCTCCCGGTCCAGGAGATCGATCCGCCGCCCGCGAAGTGGACCCTGCCCGTCACGGACCTGTCGGGGCTGCCCCCGGCCGCCGCCGGGCGGGAGGTGGAGCGCCTGGCCCGCGAAGAGGCGATGAGGCCCTTCGACCTGGCGCGCGGGCCGCTGCTGCGCGCCTCGCTGGCGCGGCTCGGCGGGGAGGAGCACGCCCTGCTCGCGACCATGCACCACATCGTCTCGGACGGCTGGTCGACCGGCATCCTGGTGCGCGAGATCGCCGTTCTCTACAAGGCGTTCGCGGCGGGCCATCCCTCGCCTCTGCCGGAGCTGCCGGTCCAGTACGCCGACTTCGCGGCCTGGCAGCGGCGACGGCTCTCGGGAGAGTTGCTGGAGGCCCAGCTCGAGCACTGGCGCGGCAAGCTCGCCGGCAGTGCCCCGGCGCTCGAGCTGCCGACGGACCGCCCCCGGCCGGAGGTCCCGAGCGTGCGCGGCGCGCGCCAGCCGCTCTGGATCGAGACCTCCCTCGTGGACCTGGGCCGTCGCGAGGGGGCGACGCTGTTCATGGTGCTGCTCGCCGCCTTCCAGACGCTGCTCCACCGCTACAGCGGGCAGGATGATGTCCTGGTCGGGACCCCGGTCGCCAACCGCACGCGGCCCGAGCTCGAACCGCTGATCGGGTTCTTCGTCAACACCCTGGTGCTGCGCTCCGATCTTTCCGGAAACCCGCTGTTCCGGGGGCTGCTTTCAGCCGTGCGGGAGACCGCCCTCGACGCCTGGGATCACCAGGAGGTCCCCTTCGAGCAGCTCGTCGAGGTGCTGCGGCCCGGGCGCGACGTCGGCCGCAACCCCCTGTTCCAGGTGATGCTCGTATTGCAGAACGCGCCCATGGGGACCTTGGAGCTGCCAGACCTGGAACTGCGGCCGCAGCCGGTCGGGGCCGGCGCGGCCAAGTTCGACATGACCCTGGAGCTGGTCGAGGCTCCGGAGAGAGTCGGCGGCTTGATCGAGTACGACGCCGACCTCTTCGATGCCCCGACGATGAGCCGGTTCGCGCGGCATTTCGAGGCTCTCCTCCGGGAGGTGGCGCGTAACCCCGGGCAGCGCATTGAGGAGATCGATATCCTCGACGAGGCGGAGCGGCTCCAGGTGCTCGCGGAGTGGAACGACGCCGGCACCCTGTCCACCGATGACGAGCTCGTGCCTCAGCTCATTACGGCCCGGGCCGCCAGGCAACCCGAGGCGGCGGCCCTGGTCTGGAGCGGCGGCAGCATGACCTACGCCGAGCTGCGGGCGCGTGCCGGGGCCCTGGCGTACCGGCTGCGCGGGCTGGGCGTCGGGCCGGAGGCGCTGGTGGCGGTCTGTTGTGAGCGCTCGCCCGGGCTGGTGGTCGCCGCGCTGGCGGTTCTGGAAGCCGGCGGCGCCTACCTGCCGCTCGACCCGGCCCAGCCCGTGGACCGGCTGCGCTACATCCTGGAGGACGCTGGCCGGCCCCTGCTCGTCACCGAGGAGACGCTACTGCCGCTCTTCCCGGAAGAGGCCCAGGCTCTGGTCCTGGACGGCTCCGTACCGTCCGATGCGCCGGAGAGCATTCCTCCGGTCGCACTCGACGGTGACTCTCTCGCCTACGTGATCTACACCTCGGGCTCCACGGGACGGCCCAAAGGGACGCTTCTGACGCACCGCGGGTTCCGCGTCATGGCGGAGGAGCTGGCGCGGTGGCACGGTCTCCATCCCGGCGCGCGGCAGCTCCAGTTCTCCTCTGCCTCCTTCGACGCCTCGGTGGCGGAGATCTTCACCGCCCTGGTCGCGGGCGCGGAGCTGCATCTGGCCCCGATCGAGGAGATGCTGCCGGGATCGGACCTGGTGCGCACGTTGCGCGACCGGGCGATCACCACCGCGGTCCTGCCGCCGTCCGCCCTGCTCGCCACGCCGGTCGAAGACCTCCCGGACCTCACCACCCTGGTTGTGGCGGGCGAGGCCTGCCCGCCGGATCTGGTCCGCTCCTGGGGCGCCGGCCGCCGCTTCCTGAACGGCTACGGCCCCACCGAGACCACGGTCTGCGTCAGCATCGGCCTCCCTGAGCCCGGCGACTCGCGGGCGCCGATCGGCTGGCCGGTCGCGGGCGCGCGCCTCTACCTGCTCAATCCGGCGCTCGAACCGGTGCCGGCTGGTGTGGCGGGCGAGCTGTGTGTCGCGGGACCGGGTCTAGCGCGCGGCTATCTCGGCCGGCCGGACCTGTCCGCGGAGCGGTTCATCCCGGATCCGTTCTCCTCCCTGGAACCGATACCGGGCGGCCGCCTCTATCGCACCGGCGACCGGGTGCGCCGGAGGCCGGACGGTCAGCTCGAGTTCCTGGGCCGGATCGACCAGCAGGTCAAGGTGCGCGGCTTCCGCGTCGAAGTCGAGGAGGTCGAGGCGGCGCTGGCGGCGCAGCCGGCGGTGCGGATGGCTGCGGTCGCGGCCCGGCCGGACGCCTCGGGGATCCACCGGCTGGTGGGGTACGTCGTGCCGGCGGGGGAGGGGGTGAACGTCTCGGAGCTGCGCGCCTCTCTGCGTCGCGAGCTGCCGGAGTACATGATGCCATCGGTCTGGGTGACGCTGGAGGCCCTGCCGCTCACGCCCTCCGGCAAGGTCGACCGCCGGGCGCTGCCGGAGCCGGCGGGAGAGAGGCCCGACCTCGGCGAAGGCTATGCCGCGCCGCGCGGGCCGGTCGAAGAGGTGCTGGCGGACCTCTGGAGCAAGCTCCTCGGGATCGGGCGCGTCGGCGCGCACGACGACTTCTTCGAGCTGGGCGGCCACTCGCTGCTCGCCACCCAGGTGGTGTCGCGGGTGCGGAAGCTGTTCAAGGTGGAGCTACCGCTGCGCGAGTTCTTTGGCGCCACCACTGTCGCCGCGCTCGCCGACCTGGTCCGCCGGCACGAAGCGAAGCCGGGGCAGACCGAGGCGATCGCCCGCGCCGTCCAGAAGATCGCCTCGATGTCGGCCGACGAGGTCCGCGGCCGGCTCCAGGAAAAAAGATCGGGGAAGGCCGGATGAGCCACGACGACGTCCTCTCGCTCGAAGGGCTGGAGCTGCTCGACCTGCTGCTCGAGGAGCAGGGGATCGAAACCGGTCCGCCCGAAGAGCGGATCGGCCGGCGCGACGATCCCGCGGAGCTGCCGCTCTCCTTCGCCCAGCAGCGGCTCTGGTTCCTGGACCAGTGGCGGCCGCGGACGCCCGACTACAACATCAGCTCGGCGTTCCGTCTGGAGGGTGCCCTGGACCCGGGCGTCCTCGCCCGCGCGCTGTCCGAGGTCGTGCGGCGCCACGAGGTGCTGCGCTGCGTCCTCCGCACGGTGGACGGCAAGCCGGTCCAGGTGCTGCTCCCGCCGGGTCCGTTCCCTCTGCCGGTGGTCGACCTGGAGGGCATCCCCGAGGCGGAAGCCCTGCGGCTCGTGGGCGAGGAGGCGCGCCGGCCGTTCGACCTCGCGGCCGGGCCGCTGCTGCGGGCGACGGTCCTCCGTCTCGGAGACCGGGAGCACGTCCTGCTCCTCACCCAGCATCACGTCGTCTCCGACGGCTGGTCCATGGGCGTCTTCGTGCGCGAGGTGGTGACGCTCTACGGCGCCTTCGCCGCCGGACGGCCCTCGCCTCTCCCCGAGCTGCCGATCCAGTACGCCGACTTCGCCGCCTGGCAGCGCCGCCGCCTGCAAGGCGAGTCGCTGGAAGAGCTGCTGGGCTGGTGGCGCGAGCGGCTGGCCGGCGCTCCCGAGTTGCTGGAGCTGCCCGCGGACCGGCCGCGCCCGCCGGTC
>JBKKAU010000681.1:0-6017 GCA_046714475.1 Thermoanaerobaculia bacterium | reverse complement strand
TCTCAAGGCGGTGCTCGCCGGCCTCGAGAAGCAGGAGAGCCCCATCCTCTTCATCGACGAGATCCATACGCTGATCGGCGCCGGCAGCGCCGGGCACAGCACCATGGACGCCTCGAACCTGTTGAAGCCGGCGCTCCAGGACGGGCGGCTGCGCTGCATCGGCGCCACCACCTGGGAGGAGTTCCGCCAGAGCTTCCAGCGCGACCAGGCGCTCGCCCGCCGCTTCCAGAAGGTCGAGGTCGCCGAGCCTTCGACGGAGGAGACGATCCAGATCCTCCAGGGGCTCCAGGAGCGTTATGAGAAGCACCACGGGGTGACCTACACCCCGGCGGCGATCGAGGCCGCGGCCAACCTCGCCGCCCGGCACCTGCGCGACAGGAAGCTGCCGGACAAGGCGATCGACCTGGTGGACGAGGCGGGCGCGGCGGTCTCGCTGCGCGGCGGCGACACGGTCGACATCCCCGAGGTCGAAGAGGTGCTCGCCATCATGGCGCAGATCCCGGCCCGCAGCGTCAAGGGGGACGACCGCGAGCAGCTCCGGAAGCTGGAGCAGGAGCTAAAAGCCCAGGTCTTCGGCCAGGAAGAGGCGATCGACCGCCTGGTCGCCGCCATCAAGGTGGCCCGCGCCGGTCTGCGCGACCCGCAGAAGCCGGTGGGCTCGTTCCTGCTCACCGGCCCGACCGGCGTCGGCAAGACCGAGGCCGCCAAACAGCTCGCCCAGGTCCTCGGCATCAGCTTCCTGCGCTTCGACATGAGCGAGTACATGGAGCGCCACACCGTATCGCGGCTGGTCGGCGCTCCGCCCGGCTACGTCGGCTACGACCGCGGCGGCCTGCTGACCGAGGCGGTGGCCAAGAACCCGCACGCGGTCTTGCTGCTCGACGAGATCGAGAAGGCGCACGAGGACGTCTTCAACGTCCTGCTCCAGATCATGGACCACGGCACGCTGACCGACACCAACGGCAAGCCGACCGACTTCCGCCACGTCATCCTCCTGATGACCTCGAACGTCGGCGCCCGCGAGATGGCGCAGCGCACGCCAGGCTTCAGCGGCGGCTCGCCGGACGTCCCGGGCGGCCTGGGGCGGGGCATCGAGGGCGAGCGCGCCGTCGAGCGCCTGTTCAGCCCGGAGTTCAGGAACCGCCTCGACGCCCGGCTCCAGTTCAAGGCACTGTCGCCCACGGTCATGGGCCGGATCGTCGACAAGATGGTGCGCGAGCTCTCGGTCCAGCTCGCCGAGAAGGACGTGACGATCGAGCTGACCGGCGCCGCCCGCGACGTCCTCTCCGAGAAGGGCTACGACCCCGCCTTCGGAGCCCGCCCCCTCGCCCGGGTGCTCGACGAGACGGTCAAGCGGCCGCTCACCGAAGAGCTCCTCTTCGGCCAGCTCGAGAATGGCGGCACGGTGACGGTAGATGGGGAGGGCGGGGAGGTGGTGCTGCGGTACGCGGGCAAGGAAGAGCCCGTGGCGCGGTAGGCCCTTACCCCGCGGGGACCAGGGGCGAGGGGTCAGGACGGCGGCATGAGCGCCGGTTTCACTACCTCGCGGATCGGCGGAGACGCCGGAGCCCGGAGACCGTTCGGTGAGGGATAGAAGGGACCCGCATCGCAATAGGCGATGGAGCCATCTTCGTTTTCCGCACAATGTGAAATGCCGCCCCAGTCCGAGTACTCACACTGGTAGCAGGCCTTGTTGGGGCTGTACCAGCATGTGGCGTCGCCGAACGGGGTCGTCTCTTCGATCCGGGTGCAACCCGACGCATCCGCCAAGGCCCGCGGGGCGAGCAGCAGACTGAGGAGGAGCGCGCCGGCAAAAGAGAGGAGGAACTGCCCCATCCTTTTTTCAGAACGCATCACAAAAGCCTCCGTCAGGTTTCAAGGCAGCTCGGCCACGAGGATCCGGCCGGGGCTGCGGTACTCGGGCATCGGCGGCATCGAGTCGAAGAGCAGCAGGACGATCTTGCCGTTACGCACGTCGCCGCGCAGCCGGTCTGAAGGTCCCGCCCCCGCGACAGGGATCCGGAAGGTCCGGACTCCCTTGGGGCTTAGAACCTTGAGGTCCCAGCGGACTTGACCGTCGTCTCCCAGGGACCGCACCACGAACCCTGGCCCTTCGGGCAGGGCCAGAATCTCTTCGAGCACCCGATGCCGGTTGACCCATTCCGTCCGCTTCTCGCGCACGGTCTGGAGCTCGGCGAGACCGTTCTTGGCCGTGCAGTCCGTGTTCAGACCGATCTCATCGGTCGACCAGGCGCGGACCAGCCTCCCCTCGGAGTTGAAGAGATGGATTCCGGGTTGAAAGCCCGGCACGACGACGAACGAGCCGTCGGGCAGGAAGCGGGCCGCTCCCAGGGTGTAGCCGCCACACCGGCTGAGCAGGGGAGCGCCGGGCCCCAGGGGATCGAAGAGCAGCGGCTTCAGATCGTTGAGGCCGGACGACAGGGTCCCGATCCACGCGACGCCCTCCTCGGAGGTGAAGCGCCCGTCGACCGTGTTGGGTCCACCCAGCAGCAGGAGCTTGTCGCCGAAGAGATCGAGGTCGTCGATGACGCCGATCCTCTTGTGATGGAACTCGACTTCGCCGTCCGCCTGCTTGCCGGCGGGCCGCCAAGCCAGATGCATGCCGGGGGACGCGAAGACCAGGTATTCGGACGAGGCGGCGAGCCGGGCATAATAATGGTTCTTGCCGAATCCCCCGAGAACCCTGGGCGACGGGACCGGTCGCCGTCCCTCCGCGATCTTCTCACCCAGGGCGGTCTCGGCCACGCCATCAAGGTAACGGGCCAGGTAGACGGTCGAATCGCCAGCCCATCGGATGTCCACCGGCCCGGAGGGTTCCCCAGCGACGGGATAGGACGCGAGGACGCGGAGGGACGGCGGCTCCGCCTCGGCGGCCCCAGCCGGCCGGACCTCGAAAGAGCTCAAGCCGGCCGCGAGCAAGGCGATCAGCAGCCATCGCTCTCCGGGACGTCGGGATAGGAATCCGAGCACAACAAGCCCTCCCTATTTGTTTCATCTTATCTAAACAAGAGTGTCGGGACAACACCCCGCCGTGCTCGACGAGACGGTCAAGCGGCCGCTCACCGAAGAGCTCCTCTTCGGCCAGCTCGAGCACGGCGGCACGGTGACGGTGGATGGGGAGGGCGGGGAGGTGGTGCTGCGGTACGCGGGCAAGGAAGAGCCCGTGGAGCGGTAGCGGCGCCACCGGAAGAGCCCTCACCCCCGTCCCCTCTCCCGCCACCCCGCGCCCCCTCCCCGGGAGAGGGGCGCCACCTCCTATATGTCCTAGCCTCTGTGTAGGGGAGGGGTTTACCCCCTCCCGGGCGGGGACAAGCCCCGCCCCTACATTGAGGTTTTAATAGGCGCCCTTTACGGGCCTACACCATTCTGGACACAGGTCACAGGCGCCGAAAAGTTCGAGTGGTCGGGGTCACAGGAAGTGCCTACCGAGCAGTATGCACAGCCTGTGAAAGCTTTAGTCTCATTCCCACCGAAAGCGTGAGCGACATCGTTCTGATTCAGGATACGGAGTGTCTCTTTGGTCAGATGCAGCTTGGGACCCAGAGTCCTCTTCTTCATTGTTACTTCTCCTTCACTGGTTGAATCTTAGATAGTAAGGGAAGCTTCCGGTGACTGCAACGCCGTGGCGGGAGGTTGCCGGGAGAGGACCGGGGGTGAGGGCCTGACACTTCCTGACCGCCGGCCTCTGACAAATTCTGTCCCCTGCTGTTCATACCTCTACTACTTTCAACAACTTCCGCAGGTTTCTCCCTGGCACGGCCCGTGCCTCTACCCCTGATCGGCGATCCGGGCTTCAGGGGGGATTTTGCCGGCCGGGAATTCCTGGTCGGCATAGATTGTTGGCTATGACTTCAACTCCACCACGGAGGACTTGCGGATGACTCAGCGCCTTTTCCAGGGGGCACCTCGTCGCTCTCTATCGCTCCTGATCCTCCTGGGATCTACCGTCCTGCCTTCCCTGGCCGCCGCGGCCCCGGGCACCCCCGGCTTCATGAAGCCTGTCGAGCCCGGGACGATCCGGGCGTCCGGTCCGGGCAGGCCGGCGGTGGCGCGGGACGCTTCGAGCCCGGCCGAGATCGTGACTTTCGCGCCGGGGGTCGCTCCCCTCCTCCTGAGCCTGCCGCCGGAAGTGGAGGTGCGGATCGCGGATTGGCCGATCGCTCCCGAGGTGCGGGCGGACGTGGTGCTGACGCGCCGCGAGATCTACTCGCCGGAGGCGCGCATCTTCCGCGTCCAGGGCAAGAGGCTCGTCGAGGTCCCACGCTCCAAACTGATCTTCTACTGGGGCGAGGCGGAGGTGGACGGCGACACCCGCGTGCTGGTCTCTGTCGATCCGGCCACGGGACGGCTCCAGGGCTTCTCGCAGTCGCTGGAAGGCGTCCAGGAGCTGCGGCCGCAGCCGGTGAAGTCGGGGGAAGCGCCGCGCTACATGGTGGCCTCGTCGGAGTCTTTCCTGGCGGCGGCCGCGGTCGCCGCCGGCGAGAAGGACCTGAGCGAGCCGGCCTGGAGCTGCGGCGAGGAGCAGCTGCCGCGCAACCTGGCGCAGATCACCGCGCCGTCGAAGCTGGGCTCGGTGTTCTCGGAGGCGATCACTTCGATCCACACGGCCACCATCGCGGTGGACACCGACAACGAGTTCATGTCGCAGAAGTTCGCCGACAATACCGCGAGCGCGACCAACTACATCGCCAACCTGTTCGCGGCGATGAACGTGATGTACGAGCGCGACCTGTTGATCCGCCTGCTCCAGGGCACCACGATCCTGCGCGTCTCGTCGACCCCGGACCCATACGCCAGCACGACCGCCGACACCACCGTCACCAAGCTCAACGAGTTCACCGACTACTGGCGGACCAACCACGGCGGCGTCACCCGCGCCCTGGCGATGCAGCTCTCGGGCAAGAGCGGCAACATCAACTCGGCCGCGGGCGTGGCCTGGCTGAACGTCCTCTGCAACAAGAACAACGGCTACAGCTTCTCGCAGGTGTTCAAGTTCGCCGCCGACACCAGCGCCAGCGACGCGGCGCTCGTCGGCCACGAGCTGGGCCACAACTTCGGCTCGCCGCACACGCACTGCTACAGCCCGGCCATCGACAGCTGCTACAACGCGGAGGGCGGTTGCTATAGCGGCGCGACGAGCTGCCCGGCCGCCACGACGATCAACGGTGTGACCAACGTGCGCGGCACGCTGATGAGCTACTGCCACACGCTCGGCGGCTGCGGCAAGTCGAACGTGTTCCATCCCCGCAGCATCGAGCGGCTCCAGCCGCTGATCCAGAACGCGGTCAATTCCTGCATCTTCCCGCTGGTGACCGGGCCGGTGGTGGCCGGGATCTCTCCGGCGAGCGGCTCCACGGCGGGCGGCACGCCGGTGACCCTCACCGGCTCCAACTTCCTGGCCGGCGCCATCGTGACGATCGGCGGCGTGCCGGCGACCTCGGTCAACGTCCTCAACGCCAATACCCTGACCGCGGTGACCGGCGCGCACGCGGCCGGCACGGTGAGCGTCCAGGTGACCTCCGGCGGCCAGAGCACGTCGCTGAGCAACGCCTTCTTCTACAGTCCGCCGCCGACCACGTCGAGCTTCTACACCGTGACGCCCTGCCGGGTGGTCGACACGCGCACCGCCAACGGCCCGCTCGGCGGCCCGGCTCTCGCCCCGTCGGCGGTGCGGACGATCAACCTCACCGGGACCTGCGGCATCCCGAACGCGGCCAAGGCGGTGTCGGTCAACGTCACGGTCGTGGACCCGGCCGCGCCCGGTTTCCTGTCCATCTTCCCGGGCAACGCGATCCCGCTCGGCACCAGCTCGCTGAGCTTCACGGCCGGCCGGGTGCGCGCCAACAACGCGGTCGTGCGGCTGGCGACCGACGGCGCCGGCACGATCGGCGTGCAGAACGGCGCCGGCGGCGCCACGCACCTGATCATCGACGTCAACGGCTACTTCCAGTAGGCCGTATCAGTGGACCGGCTCGTCGGACGTGGGTTCGGCGAGC
>JBKKAU010000680.1:0-1121 GCA_046714475.1 Thermoanaerobaculia bacterium | reverse complement strand
ACGCCGGCCACCACGCCGAGGAGGCGGCGGCGATCGCCGGGGCGCTGCCGCGCATCTGGGGCCGCTACCGCGAGCTGCGAGCCCGGCTCCACACGGCGCCGGTCGAGTGGGACGGGGTCGGGCTCTGCCTGCGCCCCTGGCCGGAGGCCCCCGGCGCCCTGCTCGACCTGGTCGGCGAGCTCGGGGTGCGCCACCTGCTGCTCCGCCTCCACCCCTGGGAGGACGACCATACGGCGGAGGAGGAGCTGGCGCGCGAGCTCCACCGGCGCGGCCACGAGCTGACCTTTGCCCTGCCGCAGAACCGGGAGCTGGTCAAGGACCCGGCGCGCTGGCGGCGGTCGCTGGAGGAGATCGCGCCCCGTTTCCTCCCCTACGGCCGCCGCTTTCAGGTGGGGCAGGCGATCAACCGCAGCAAGTGGGGGGTCTGGAACCTCGGCGAGTACGTCGAGCTGGTCCAGGCCGCCTCCGAGGTCCTGCGCCGGGAATCACCCCAGGAGCCGCGCCAGGAGCAGGTAGAGCTGCTGGGGCCGGCGGTGATCGACTTCGAGCACCACGTCACCGCCGCGGTGCTCAACTTGCGCCGTCCCGGCCTGCGCTTCGACGCGGTGTCGAGCCTGCTCTACGTCGACCGCCGGGGCGCCCCGGAAAACCGCCAGGCCGGCTTCGACACCATCGACAAGGTGGTGCTTCTGAAAGCGATCGCCGACACCGGCCGCAACGCCCCGGGGCGCTGCTGGATCACCGAGGTGAACTGGCCGCTCTGGGAGGGGCCGCACTCGCCGGCCGGCCGCTCCGTCTCGGTGGACGAGGAGGCCCAGGCCGACTACCTGGTCCGCTACTACCTGCTGACGCTGGGGACGGGGCTGGTCGAGCGGGTCTTCTGGTGGCAGCTGGTGGCGCGGGGCTACGGCCTGATCGACCCCGCCGATCCGTCGAGCCCTAGGCGGCGGCCGGGCTTCTACGCCCTTCGCACCCTGCTGCGCGAGCTGGACGGCGCCCGTCTGGAGGAGGTTTTGAAGGTACCGGAGCCCGTCCGGCTCTACCGCTTCCGGCGTCCCGACGGCGCCGGCCTGGTGGTCGCCTGGAGCGCCGCCGGCCGCGCCTCCGCCATCCTCCCCCGG
>JBKKAU010000679.1:0-20617 GCA_046714475.1 Thermoanaerobaculia bacterium | reverse complement strand
CGGCGCCGCGATCCCCGATCTCCGGGTGCAGGTGCTCGACCCGCGCATGCAACCCGTGCCGGCGCTCGTCCCGGGAGAGGTGTACGTCGGCGGCTATGGGTTGGCGCGCGGCTATCAGGATCGGCCGGACCTCACGTCCGAGCGTTTCGTTCCAGACCCCTTCACCGGCAGGGCCGGAGCGCGGCTCTACCGCTCGGGAGACCTGGCACGGTGGCTCTCGAACGGCGATCTCGAGTATCTCGGACGGATCGACCATCAGGTCAAAATCCGTGGTTTCCGCATCGAGCTCGGAGAGATCCAGTCGGTCCTGCTCGGCCATCCCGCCGTGCGCGACGCCGTGGTCCTGGTCCGTGAGGACGGCGGCGACCGGCGCCTGGTCGCCTATGTCGTACCGCAGGACGCCGGGGACGGGCCGCTGGCCGCCGCTCTTCGCGTGGCGCTACGCGGCAAGCTCCCGGAGCACATGGTGCCCCCGGTCTTCGCCTTCCTCGAAGCCTTGCCGCTGACGCCGAACGGCAAGGTGGACCGCCGTGCCCTGCTCCGTCTCGCGGTGGAGCAGGACACGGTCCGTACGGCTTCCACGCCGCCACGCACACCGGTCGAGGAGCTGGTGGCGGGGATCTGGACCGAGTTGCTGGGCGTCGACCAGGTTGGGCGCGACGACGGCTTCTTCGACCTCGGCGGTCATTCACTGCTTGCTACTCAGGTGATATCGCGGGTCCGGCAGGCCTTCGGCGTGGAGCTGCCGCTGCGCGATCTGTTCGAGGAGCCAACCCTGGCGGGGCTCGCCGGCCGGATCGAGCGGGCCCGGGGAGACGGCTCGGCTTCACAGGCGCCGCCGCTCACCCCGGAGCCGCGCCATGGCAACCTGCCGCTCTCCTTCGCCCAGGAGCGGCTCTGGTTCCTCGAACGGTTGATACCCGGGGGGGCCGTCTACCACGTGCCTGCCGGTCTTTGGCTGCGGGGTCCTCTCGATACCACGGCTTTAGGGCGCGCCCTGGACGAGGTCGTCTGCCGCCACGAGGCGTTGCGCACGGTCTTCCCCGAGGTGGACGGCGGCCCGGTCCAGAAGGTCCTGCCGGCGGCCGGGATGCCACTCGGCGTCATCGACCTGTCGTCGCTGGCCGATCCGCGAGAGGCCGCCCTGCGCCGGGCTGACGCGGAGGGCCGGCAACCGTTCGACCTCGCGGCGGGCCCGTTGCTGCGCGCCGTGCTGATCCGGTGCGCGGCCGAGGACCACCTGCTGGCGCTGAACCTCCATCACATCGTCTCGGACGGCTGGTCGATGCGGCTTCTCCTGCGCGAGATCGAGGCTCTCTATGCAGCCGACGCGTCGCTGCCGGAGCTGCCGGTCCAATACCCCGACTACTCGGTCTGGCAGCGGCGCTGGCTGGCGAGCGGCGAGTTGGAGCGGCAGCTGGCCTTCTGGCGCGACTGTCTGGCGGGGACGCCCGAGGCGCTCGACCTTCCCGTGGATCGGGTGCGGCCAGCCGTACGGTCGCACCGGGGGACCGCCGAGCCGGCGGCGCTGCCGCAGGATCTGGTGGCGGCGTTGCGCGATGTCGGCCGGCGGGAGGGCGCGACACTGTTCATGGTCGTGCTCGCCGGGTTCGCGGCGCTGCTGTCGCGCTACAGCGGCCAGGAGGACCTGGTGGTCGGAACGCCGGTGGCCAACCGGCGGCGGACGGAGGTGGAGGGGCTGATCGGCTTCTTCGTCAACACGCTGCCCTTGCGGGTCGATCTGACAGGCAGTCCGTCGTTGCGGGAGCTGCTGGCGCGGGTGCGCGAGACGGCGCTGGAGGCCTACGCGCACCAGGACGTGCCGTTCGAACGCCTGGTCGAGGAGCTGCGGCCACGCCGGGACCTGTCGCGGAGCCCGTTGTTCCAGGTGATGCTGGCGCTGGAGGACGGCTCCGCGGCGCTGCCGCGGCTGCCCGGGATCGAGGCGTCGCTGGTGGCGCCGGAGCATCTGCACACCGGCACGGCCAAGTTCGAGCTGAGCCTACTGCTGTCACCTTCGGAGTCGGGCCTGTCCGGTGTTCTGGAGGTCGACGCCGATCTGTTCGAGGCTGCGACGGCCCGCCGGATGCTCGGGCATCTCGGCCGCCTGTTGAGCGCCATGGCGACCGATCCGTCGCATCCCATCGCCGGGTTGGACCTGCTGAGCGAGCCCGAGCGGCGTCAGATCCTCGAGTGGAACGCTCCCGGAGAGCGGGTGTGGCCGCACGACGCCTGTCTGCAAGAGCTGTTCGCCGAGCAGGCGCGGCGGACGCCGGAGGCCGAGGCACTGGTGGCAGGGGATCAGCGGCTGACCTACGCCGAGCTGGCCCGCCGTGCCGGCGACCTCGCCCGCCATCTACGCGGCCTCGGCGTAGGCCCCGAGGTTTGTGTGGCCGTGTCGATGAAGCGTTCGGCCGACCTGATCGTCTCGCTGCTCGCGGTGCTGGAGTCCGGCGGCGCCTACGTGCCGCTCGATCCGGTCTATCCAGAAGAGCGCCTGTCCTATCTCCTGGCGGACTCCGGAGCCGCCGTCCTGCTGACCGGCGAGGGAGCCCCCGATCTCACGTTCGAGGGGCCGAAGCTGGACGTGCGCTCTATCCCTTCCTCTGTAGGGGAGGGGCTTGCCCCCTCCCGGGTAGGTGCCGGCAACCTCGCCTATCTCATCTACACCTCGGGCTCGACCGGCCGTCCCAAAGCAGTGGCGATCGAGCACCACAGCGCCGTGACGCTGGTGCGCTGGGCGCAGGAAGTCTTCTCCTCCGAGGAGCTGTCCGGCGTCCTGGCCTCGACCTCGATGAGCTTCGACCTGTCGGTGTTCGAGATCTTCGTTCCGCTGTCGTGCGGCGGACGGGTGATCCTGGCCGACAACGCCTTGGAGCTGCTGCGGCTGGTCGCGGCGGGCGAGGTGACTCTGGTCAACACCGTTCCCTCGGCAATCGCCGAGCTGGTTCGGAGCGGCAGCCTGCCGGGTTCGGTACGGACGGTCAACCTGGCGGGCGAGCCGCTGCCGGGCGAGCTGGCGCGGCGACTCTACGAGCAGCCGTCCATACGCCGCGTGCTCAACCTGTACGGCCCGTCGGAAGACACGACGTACTCGACCTGGGCGCAGGCGCCCAGGGACGGCTCGGTTCCGTCGATCGGCAGCCCAGTCGCGGGGACTCGGGCGCACGTTCTGGATGCGCACGGTGGCCTGGTGCCGGTGGGTGTGCCTGGGGAGCTGTACCTCGGAGGCGAGGGGCTGGCGCGCGGCTACCTGGGCCGGCCGGAGCTGACGGCGGAGCGGTTCGTACCCGACCCCTTCGGGTCTGGAGGCCGGCTCTATCGAACAGGAGACCTGGTGCGGTGGCGTCCGGACGGTGCTCTCGACTTCTTGGGCCGTCTCGACCATCAGGTCAAGATCCGGGGCTTCCGGATCGAGCTGGGGGAGTTAGAGGCGGTACTGCTGCGCCATCCGGAGGTCCGCGAGGCAGTGGCGGTGGCGCGCCTCGACCTCCCGGGAGGCGAGCCGCGGCTCGTCGCCTATGTCGTCCCGTCCCAGGGGGCGGCCGAAGACGGACCGTCTCAAGTCACCGAGCTGCGCCGCTGGCTGGCGTCGTCGCTGCCCGCCTACATGATGCCGTCGGCCTTTGTGCCGCTCGCGGCCCTGCCGCTCAATGCCAACGGCAAGGTCGACCGGCGCGCGCTGCCCGCGCCCGAAGGTGCCGGAGCCGCGACGGCCGAGTACATGGCTCCCGGCACGGCCATCGAGGAGATGCTGGCCGAGATCTGGGCCGACTTGCTGGGAATCGACCGGGTCGGGGTGCACGACGACTTTTTTGCGCTCGGTGGCCATTCGCTTCTCCTCGTCCGCCTGCTGTCGCAGGTACGGGACACCTTCGGCGTCCAGCTCGGAGCGCGGTCGGTGTTCAACGCTTCGACCCTCGGCGGGCTGGCCTCACTGGTCTTGGACGAGATGGTGCGGCAGGCGGGTGACGAGGTTCTGGACGAGGTGATGGCAGAGGCGTGACGAGCCACGGAGCTGTCCCGCTCTGCCTGGGTAGCCGCACCCTCTGCCATACAGGCCATCCTGTCGTACCAAGATTCACCAAGGAAAATAGATGAGCACTATGTCAAAGCGCGTGGCGGATCTGTCGGCGGACAAGCTGCGCGCCCTCGCCGAGCGGCTCAAGGCCCGCGACGGCGCCGCGGGAACGCAGCGGATCCGGCCGGTGCCACGCGGCGACGACCCGTTGCCGCTCTCGTTTACCCAGGAGAGGCTCTGGTTTCTCGACCGGCTCGAAGAGGGAGCCTCCTCCTATGAGATCCCGGCGGCGGTACGCCTGGCGGGGCTGCTCGCCCCCGGTGTGCTGGCCCGCGCCTTCGAGGAGCTGGAGCGCCGTCACGAGTCGCTGCGGACCTCCTTTGGCGAGCAGGGGGGACAGCCTTTCCAGAGGATCGCGCCGGCTGGCGAGACCGCCTTCGTCCTGCCGCTCATCGACCTCTCCGCGATCCCCGGGCCGCGGCGTGAGGTGGAGCTGCTGCGCGGCGCCGTGGCGGGGGCGGCGGAGCAGCGCTTCGATCTGGCGCGCGGACCGCTGATGCGCGCCAGGCTCTTCCGGTTCGGCCCGGAGGAGCATGCTCTCGTTCTGTCGCTGCACCACATCATCTCGGACGGCTGGTCGATGGAGGTCCTGGTTCGTGAGGTCGCGGGCCTGTACCAGGCACTCCTCCAGGGCCGCCCGTCGTCGCTGCCCGTTCTGCCGGTCCAATATGCGGACTACGCAGTCTGGCAGCGCGAGCGGCTCCGGGGGGAGCTGCTCGCCCAGGAGCTCTCCTTCTGGCGCGAAAGGCTGACCGGGATCGAGCCGCTGGCGTTGCCCACCGACCGGCCGCGGCCCGCACGGCCGAGCTTCCGCGGCGCCGAGCAGACCTTGGAGGTCCCCGGCGACACGGCCGACCTCCTGCGCGAGCTGGCCCGCGGCGCCGGGACGACCCTTTTCGTGATCCTTACCACGGCTTGGCAGACGCTGCTCGCGCGCTATACCGGCCAAGCCGACATCGCCGTAGGCTCTCCCGTCGCCAACCGCCGTCTCTCCGAAACACAGGGCCTGATCGGATTCTTCGCCAATACCGTGGTGCTGCGCACCGTCCTGGCGGATGACCCCGAGGCCGGGGAGCTGCTGCGGCGCGTCCGGGAGGTGGTGGTTGACGCCTTCGCGCATGAGGAGCTGCCGTTCGAGAAGCTGGTCCAGGAGCTCCAGCCGGAGCGCGACCTCGGCCGCAATCCACTGTTCCAGGTCATGGTCTCGCTGCACACCCCGCCGCTGGCGGGACTGGAGAGCCTGGGCCTTCGCCTCGCTCCTTTCGAGCTACCCGGAACCACGGCCAAGTTCGACCTGACGCTCGGCTGGCAGGAGCGGGAGGAGCGCCTCTCGGCGGCTCTGGAGTACAGCACGGATCTCTTCGACAACGACACCGCCGGCCGTATGTTGGCGCACCTCGGCGTGTTGCTGCGCGGCCTGACGGAGGACCCGGCGCGCCGGGTCTCCGACCTGCCGCTGCTCACCCCGGCGGAGCGCCGGCAGCTCGCGGAGTGGAACGACACGGCCGCGGGCTTCCCCGCCGGGCTCTGCCTGCACGGGCTTTTCGAGCGCCAGGCGGAGCGCGCTCCCGAGGCCGTGGCGCTGGTCGCCGGCGACGAGACGCTGAGCTTCGGCGAGCTCGACCGGCGGTCAGACCGGCTGGCGGCGCGCCTGCGCAGCCTGGGGATCGGTCCGGAGTCGCGCGTCGCCCTCTGTCTGGAGCGCTCGCCGGAGGCCCTGATCGCCTTGCTGGCGGTGCTCAAGGCCGGGGGCGCGTATGTGCCGCTCGACCCCGAGTATCCGCAGGGGCGGCTCGCCTTCATGCTGGAGGACTCCGGCGCAGGCCTGCTTCTCACCCGCGAGCGGTGGGCCGGCCGCTTCGTGGAAGCCGGAGTAAAGGTCCTCTGCGTCGATCGCGACGACTGCGAGGGGGACTCTCCGGCCCAGCGCGGCCCGCGGACCGCGGCCCAGCCCGGGAATGCCGCCTACGTCATCTACACCTCGGGCTCGACGGGCCGACCCAAAGGCGTGGTCGTGCCGCACCGCGCCGCGGTGAACCACGGTCTGGCCGTCGCGGAGCGCTACGGCCTGGGGAGCCGCGACCGCGTTCTGCAGTTTGCCTCGCTGAGCTTTGACGTCTCCCTGGAGGAGGTCTTCCCGACCTGGTCGCAAGGCGGGGCCGTGGTGCTGGCCGCGGCCGGTCCGGCGCCGGCGGTCGAGGACCTCCTCAATGCCGCTCGCGACTCGGAAGTCTCGGTGCTCAACCTGCCGGCCGCCTACTGGCATGAGTGGGTGTCGGAGCTTGCCGGCCGCGCGCTGCCGTGGCCGGCGTCGCTGCGCCTGGTCGTGACCGGGAGCGAGGCGGTGCGCTCCGAGGCGCTACGCGTCTGGCTGGAGAGGGCGGGGCGGGGCATCGTCTGGTTCAACGCCTACGGGCCGACGGAGGCGGCGGTGACGGCGACGCTCTACGGCCCGGTGGACCCGGCCGCGGGGCCAGCCCCGGGAGCGCGCGTACCGATCGGTCGGCCGATCGCCAATACCTATGTACGGTTGCTGGACCGTCACCTGCGGCCGGTCGTCGTCGGCGTCACCGGCCAGATCTATCTCGGCGGGGCCGGCCTCGCCCGCGGCTACGCCGGTTGGCCCGACCTCACGGCGGAGCGCTTCGTCCCCGATTCCGAGCCGGCCGAGCCTGGCGCGCGGCTCTACCGGACGGGCGACCTCGCCCGCCGCCGGCCGGACGGCTGCCTGGAGTTCCTGGGCAGGGTCGACCATCAGGTCAAGCTGCGCGGCTTCCGCATCGAGCTGGGGGAGATCGAGGCGGCGCTGCTGCGCTGCCCGGAGGTGTCCGAGGCCGTGGTGGTGGCGCGCGAGGACGCCCCGGGGGAGCGGAGCCTGGTGGCCTATGTAGTGACGACGGTCTCCGATCCGGCGGTCCTGCGGGCCGAGCTCGGACGGACGCTGCCGTCGTACATGCTGCCTTCGGGCTGGGTAGTGTTGCCCGAGCTGCCGCGCACGCCGAACGGCAAGGTGGACCGCAAGGCTCTGCCGGCGCCCGGTGGGACAGCCCCTCGGACGCAGGAACCCGTGGCGCCGCGCTCCGACCTGGAGCGATCCCTGGCCGAGGTCTGGGCCGGGGTGCTGCGGCGCGACCTCCCCGGCGTGTACGACAATTTCTTCGACCTCGGTGGCCACTCGCTACTCGCCATGCAGGTGATCTCCCGGATCCGGGAGAGCCTGGGGGTGGAGCTGCCCGTCCGTACGCTGTTCGAGGCGCCGACCGTGGCCGGACTGGCTGCCGTGATCAATGCGAGGCTGACGGAGCGTGGCGGCGATGCTCCCGTTGCCCGCATCGGGCGCCGGGCCGACCCGTACGCTCCCGCGCTCCTCTCCTTCGGACAGCAGCGGCTCTGGTTCCTCGACCGGCTCGACCCCGGCAGCGCCGCCTACAGCATGCCGGCGGCGTTCCGCCTGCGGGGACGCCTCGATCCCGGTGCGCTGCAGCACGCCTTCGCGGAGATCGTGCGGCGCCATGAGATCCTGCGCACCACCTTCTCCGCGATGGGCGGCGAGCCGCGTCAGGTGATCGCGCCGGCAATGTCGGCGGAGGTGCTGCTGCCCCTGCTCGACCTCACGGCTCTGCCTGTCCAGCGGCGCGGCGACGAGGCGTTGGATCTCGCCGCGCGGGAAGCCCGGCGGCCCTTCGACCTCGCGGCCGGGCCTCTGCTGCGCCTCCTGCTCGCGCGGCTGGAACCGGCGGAGCACGCCCTGCTCGTGACGGTCCACCACATCGTCTCGGACGGCTGGTCGACGGATGTGCTGGTGCGGGAGCTGGCGACCCTTTACGAAGCCTTCTCGGCTGGCCGGCCGTCGCCTATGCCTGAGCTGCCGGTCCAGTACGCGGACTTCGCGGTCTGGCAGCGGCATCAATTGTCGGAGGAACGGCTGTCCGCCGGGATCGCCTGGTGGCGCGAGCGTCTGGCAGGTATGCCGGAACAGCTCGACCTGCCCGTCGACCGGCCGCGGCCGATGGCTCCGAGCGGCCGCGGCGGCACCGTGGACGTCCATTTCGGCGCGGAGGTGGCGGCGGGCGTCCGCACGTTCGCGGGGCAGCGGGGCGCGACTCCGTTCATGGTGCTGCTCGCCGCTTTCCAGGCCCTGCTCTCCCGCTACACGGGGAGGCCGGACGTGGTGATTGGATCGCCCGTCGCTGGCCGCGACCGCGCTGAGCTCGAAGGGCTGATCGGCTTCTTCGTCAACACCCTGGCGCTGCGCACCGACCTTGCCGGTGCGTCCGATTTCGGGGCGTTGGTCGACGTCGTGCGGGACGGAGCGCTTCAGGCCTTCGCCCACCAGGAGGTGCCCTTCGAGAGGCTGGTCGAAGAGATCGTGCCTGATCGCCAGCTCGGCCGGATGCCGCTGGTCCAGGTGCTGTTTAACTTCGTCGACCGCGCGTTGCCTGCGGGCGCCGTGGCCGGCTTCGACGTCGAGCCGATGGAGCTGCGTGGAGGTACGGCGAAGTTCGAGCTGACTCTGTCTCTGGGGGAGTCGGAAGGTGGCCTGGAGGGCTTCCTGGAGTACAGCTCCGACCTCTTCAATGCCGTGACGGCAAACCGGCTGGCCGGCCATTTCGCAACCCTGCTCGCCGGGGCCGTGGCCGATCCCGGCCGCTCCATTGGGGAGCTGCCGCTCCTGAGCGAGGCCGAGCTGCGCCAACTCGCGGCGTGGAACGAGACCGTTGCGCCCTACCCCCACGGACTGGGGCTGCACGAGCTGTTCGAGGCGCAGGCGACCCGGACCCCGGAGGCCCCAGCGTTGATCTGGGGTGGCGAGCGGGTGAGCTATCGCGACCTCGACCGCCAAGCCGGGCGTCTGGCGGGCCGGCTGCGGCGGCTGGGGGTGGGGCCCGAGACGCTGGTGGGCATCCTCTCCCGGCGGACCCCGGCGATGGTGGCGGGCCTGCTCGCAACGCTCAAGGCGGGCGGCGCCTACCTGCCGCTCGATCCGGCCTACCCGCGCGAGCGCCTGGCCTTCCTGCGCGTCGACAGCGGCGCCCCCGTGGTCCTGGCCGAAGAGGGCCTCACCGGGCTGCTGCAAGGCCACGGCGGGGCGGTGATCGACCTCGGCGATGCTTTGGACGGTGGCGAGGAGGTGTCGGACCGCCTCGTCCATCCCGACCAGGCGGCCTACGCGATCTACACCTCGGGCTCGACCGGCCGGCCCAAGGGCGTAGTCATCCGGCACGCCGGCGCGGTGGCGCGCATCGCCTGGGCGGTCTCGGCGTATGGACCGGAGCGCCTGGCGCGGACACTGGCCGCGACCTCGATCTGCTTCGACCTGTCGGTGTTCGAGATCTTCGCGCCGCTCGCCGCGGGCGGGGCCGTGGTGCTGGCCGACGACGCTCTGGCGTTGCCGGAGCTGCCGGCCGCGGCCGAGGTGACGCTGGTCAACACGGTGCCGTCGGCGATGGCCGAGCTGGTGCGCTCCGGGCAGGTGCCGGCGGGCGTGCGGACGGTGAACCTGGCCGGCGAGCCGTTGCGGCGCGAGTTGGCGGACCGGATCCATTCCCTGCCGGGGGTGGAGGAGCTGTGGGACCTCTACGGCCCCTCGGAAGACACGACCTACTCGACCGGCGCTCTGGTGGAGCGGAGCTCCGGGGCGGAGCCGTCGATCGGTCTGCCGCTGCCGAACAGCCGTGCCTACGTGTTGGACTCAGGGCTCGGTCCGGCGCCGGTCGGCGTTCCCGGCGAGCTCTGGCTGGGCGGCGACGGCCTCGCCCGCGGCTACCTGGGCCGGCCCGACCTGACGGCGGACCGGTTCCGGCCGGACCCGTTCGGCGGGCGGGGGAGCCGGCTCTATCGCACGGGCGACCTGGCGCGCCGGCGGACGTCCGGAGAGCTCGACTTCCTGGGCCGGATCGACCACCAGGTGAAGGTGCGGGGCTTCCGTATCGAGCTGGGGGAGATCGAAGCGGCGTTGCTGCGCTGCCCCGAAGTGGCCGAGGCCGTGGTCGTGGCGCGCGAGGACGCGCCGGGGGAGCGGAGCCTGGTGGCCTATGTGGTGGCGACGACCTCCGATCCGGCGGTCCTGCGGGCCGAGCTCGGACGGACGCTGCCGTCGTACATGCTGCCCTCGGACTGGGTGGTTTTGCCCGAGCTGCCGCGCACGCCGAACGGCAAGGTAGACCGCAAGGCCCTGCCGGCGCCCCATGGGCCGGCTTCTCGTACGTCGCGGGAGCGGATCGCGCCACGCTCGGCGACCGAAGAGCTGCTGGCGGGGATCTGGGCCGGTGTGCTCCGGCACGAGGGGTTCGGGATCCACGACGACTTCTTCGCGGTCGGCGGTCACTCGCTGCTGGCGGTGCAGGTGGTCTCCCAGCTGCGCGAGCGGCTGGGAGTGGAGATGCCCGTGCGGGCGCTGTTCGAGATGCCGACCGTGGCCGAGCTGGCAACCCTCGTGAGACTGTCTGAACGCAAAGGTGCCGCGCCGCTCGGCCGGATCGAGCGGCGACCGGACCCGGCGGCCCCGGCCCTCCTGTCCTTCGGCCAGCAGCGGCTCTGGTTCCTGGACCAGCTCGACCCCGGCAGCTCCGCCTACAACGTTCCGGCGGCGTTCTTGTTGAAAGGCCGTCTCGACGAGGCCGCGTTGCGGCTTGCCTTGGACGAGGTGACGCGGCGGCACGAGACGCTCCGGACCACGTTCTTGGCGCCGGACGGCGAGCCCCGCGCCCTGGCCGCCGGGCCTTCGGCTGTCCCCCTGCCCAGGGTGGACCTGGAGGCGTTGCCGGCCACGCGGCGCCGCCCCGAGGCCGAAGCCGTCGCCCGCAGGGAGGCCAGCCGGCCTTTCGATCTCGCGGCCGGCCCCCTGTTCCGGGCGCTGCTGCTGCGTCTAGCGGCCGAAGAGCATGCGTTGCTGGTGACCCTGCACCACATCGTTTCGGACGGCTGGTCGATGGATGTCCTGATGCGGGAGGTCACGGAGCTGTACGAGGCCTTCCGCACGGGCCGGCCCTCGCCCTTTCCCGAGCTGCCGGTCCAGTACGCGGATTTCGCCCTCTGGCAGCGCGGCCGGCTGGCGGGTGAAGGGCTCGAAGCCGAGGTGGCGTGGTGGCGAGAGCGCCTCGCGGGAGCGCCGGACCAGCTCGACCTCCCCATGGACCGCCCGCGGCCCGCCACGGCAAGCGGCCGCGGCGGCGTCGAGAGCTTCCATCTCCCCGCGGTGGTCGCCACCGGCATCCGCTCGCTCGCGCGACAGCAGGGAGCCACGTCCTTCATGGTGCTGCTCGCTGCCTTTCAGGCATTGCTTGCCCGCTGCACGGGGCAATCGGACGTGGTGACCGGATCCCCGGTCGCGGGCCGTGACCGCGCCGAGCTGGAAGGGCTGATCGGCTTTTTCGTCAACACCCTGGTGCTGCGCACCGACCTCTCCGGCGTCTCCGGCTTCGGCGAGCTGCTGGTCCGGGTCCGCGAATCGACGCTGGAGGTCTTCGCCCATCAGGAGGTGCCCTTCGATCGGCTGGTCGAGGCCCTCCAGCCCGACCGCCTGCTCGGCCGGGCCTCGTTCGTCCAGGTGATGCTCAGCTTCTTCCATCATCCGGCGCTCCGGAGGGCCACCGGCGACCTGGAGGTGACCTCCCTGGCGCTCCATACCGGCACCGCCAAGGTCGAGCTGGCGCTGTCGCTGACCGACCTGGGGAGCGGCGTCGCCGGCGACCTGGAGTACAGCGAGGACCTGTTCGACGCACCGACGGTCCGCCGGCTGGCCGGCCATTTCGAGACCCTGCTCACCGGCGCCCTGGCCGAGCTCGGCCGGCCTCTTGCCGACCTGCCGCTGCTCAGTCCGGCCGAGCTGCGCCAACTCGCCGACTGGAGTGAGGCCGCGCCCGCCCAGACGCCGGTCTGTCTGCACCGGATCTTCGAAATCCAGGCGGCACTGACTCCCGACGCGGTGGCCGTCGACATCGGCGATGAGGCGCTGACCTATGGGGAGCTGAACGTCCGCGCGAACCGCCTGGCCTATCGTCTGCGGCGCCTCGGAGTGGGAGCGGAGCAGCTGGTGGGGCTCTGCCTGGAACGCTCCATCGAGCTGATCCTGGGGCTCCTCGGCATTCTCAAGGCCGGCGCCGCCTATCTGCCCCTCGATCCGTCCTATCCGCGGGAGCGCCTCTTCTACATGCTGACCGATTCGGGGGCGCAGGCGCTGCTGACCCGTACGGGTCTGGTGACCGGGCCGGACGGCCTGGCCGGAACCCTGGCCCTGGGCGGGCCGATGCTCCTGCCCCTGGATGCCGAGTGGGAGTCGATCGCCCGCGAGCCCGGGGAAGACCTCGACCTGCCGGTCAGCCCGGAGAGTCCGGCCTACGTCATCTACACCTCCGGCTCCACGGGACGGCCGAAGGGTGTGGCGGTCCCTCACAGGGGACTGGCCAACCTCGCGGCCGAGGAGGTGCGGCTGTTCGCGGTCGGGCCGCGCGACCGGGTCCTGCAGTTCTCCTCCATCGGGTTCGACGCCTCGGTCCTGGAGATCCTCGTGGCGCTGCGGGCCGGCGGCCGGCTCTGCCTGGCGCCCCAGGAGGTCATGCCGGGGACCGAGCTGCTCGACCTCCTGCGGGAGCGACAGGTCACGGCGATGTTCCTGGCCCCTTCGGCTCTCGGCGTGCTCCCGGCGGCCGAGCTGCCCGCTCTGCGGACCCTGATCGTCGGCGGTGAGGCCTGTCCGGTGGAGACGGCGGAGCGATGGAGGGCGTGCCGTCTGGTCAACGCCTATGGACCGACGGAGGCCACGGTCTTCGCCTCCGCTTCGCTGTACCGGCCGGGCGAAGGCAAGATGACTCTTGGCCGGCCCATTGCGGGCGCGGAGGTGCATGTGCTCGACCGCAGCCTGCGACCCGTGCCGGTCGGGGTGGCCGGGGAGATCCTGATCGGGGGCGTGGGCCTGAGCCGCGGCTATCTCGGCCGTTCTGAGCTGACCGCCGAGCGTTTCGTCCCGCATCCGTCCAGCCGCCATGCCGGCGCGCGGCTCTACCGGACCGGCGACCTGGCCCGGTGGCTCCCCGATGGACGCCTCGAGTTCCTGGGCCGGATCGATCACCAAGTCAAGATCCGCGGCTTCCGCATCGAGCTGGGGGAGGTCGAGGCGGCCTTGCGACGTCATCCGGAGCTCGCCGACGTGGTGGTGCTGGCCCGCGAGGACAAACCCGGCGAGAGGCTCCTGGTGGCGTACGTCGTACCCGCCGGCAGCCCGTCTCCCGTCCCGGCGGAGCTCAAGGCCTTCCTGCGGGAGACGCTGCCGCCCTACATGGTCCCCGTCGCGTTCGTGGCTTTGCCATCGCTGCCGGTGACGGCCAGCGGCAAGGTCGACCGCCGGGCGCTGCCGGCGCCCGACAGCACCGGAGCCGGACAGGAATATGTCCCCCCCAGATCCGAGTTGGAGGAGGCCCTGGCTGCGATCTGGGCGGACGTTTTGCGAGTCGAGCGCGTGGGAGCGTTCGACAACTTCTTTGATCTCGGCGGCCACTCGCTCAAGGCGACGCAGGCCGTCGCGCAGATCCGCCAGCTCCTGCAGGTGGACCTGCCTGTCCGCACGCTGTTCGAGGCGCCGACGCTGGCGGAGCTGTCCGTGGCCGTGGTCCAGAGGGTCGCGGAGCAGGCGGAGGACGAGGACTTCTTCGAGGTATTGAGGGGAGTGTCTTAAGCAGCATGAACGAGCGCGGCAAACAGATCCAGGACCTTTCGCCGGACAAGCTGAACCTGCTGTTGCGCCGGTTGCAGCAGAAGAAAACCGCGCCCGCGGTCGAGAGCATCGAGCGGCGCTCCGGCTCGCCGGACGAGCCCCTGCCCCTCTCCTTTGGCCAGGAGCGGCTGTGGTTCCTGGACCGCCTCGAGCCCGGGAGCTCCGCCTACGACATCGCCGTGGCGGTGGAGCTGCGCGGCGCGCTCGATCCGGCCGCCCTCGGCGCCGCGTTGGAAACGGTGGTGCGCCGCCATGAATCGCTGCGCACCACCTTCGAAGCCGTCGCCGGTGTGCCGCGGCAGCGCATCGCGGAATCCGCAGCGACCCTGCTGCCGTTGGTGGACCTCGCCGGCCTGCCCGAGGCGGCCGGGGAGGCGGAGTCCGGCCGGTTGATCGCGCTCCATGCCCACTCGCGGTTCAACCTGGAACGGGGGCCGCTCTTCGGCGCCTTCCTGTTGCGCCTGGGCGCGGACCGCCACCGGTTCTCGCTGGTCGTGCACCACATCGTCTCCGACGGCTGGTCCATGGAGATCCTGATCCGTGAGCTGGCGGCGTTCTACGAGGCGGCCTCGACGGGGCGGCCGTCGCCGCTCCCGGAGCTGCCGATCCAGTACGCGGATTACGTGGTCTGGCAACGCCGCAGCTTCGAGGAGCGCAAGGAGAAGGAGCTCGGCTACTGGACCGAGCGTCTCCAGGGCGAGCTCTCGCCGCTCGAGCTGCCGACCGATCGTCCGCGTCCCGCCCTGCAGACCTACCGCGGCGGGAGGCGGTCGCTGACCCTGGACGCCGACCTCTCCGGGAGCCTGCGGTCGCTCGCCCGCTCCGAGGAGGCGACGCTCTTCATGACCCTGCTGGCCGGGGTCGAGGAGGTGTTGCGGCGGCACAGCGGCCAGGAGGACGTCCTGGTCGGCACCCCGATCGCCGGCCGCCGGCTGGCCGAGACGCACGGGCTGGTCGGCTTCTTCCTGAACAGCCTGGTCCTGCGCACCGACCTGTCGGGCGAGCCGGGGATGCGCGAGCTGGTGCGGCGGGTGCGCGAGGTCACGCTCGGGGCCTACTCCCACCAGGACGTGCCGTTCGAGGCCCTGCTCAACCACCTGGGCGTCGAGCGCGACTCCTCCCGCACGCCGCTGTTCCAGGTCTTCTTCAACATGGTCAATCTCCCGGAGGCCGAGATCCGCCTGCCGGGGCTGACCCTGGAGGTCCTCTCCCCGGTCGAGGCGCCGTCCAAGTTCGACATGACGTTCTACGTCTCCGAGCCCGGCGAGGCCGTCCACTTCGACCTGGTCTACAACGCCGATCTCTTCGACGAGGCGCGCATGGCGGACCTGCTCGACCAGCTCGAGCTGCTGCTGCGGCAGGCGGTCGCTAGCCCGGAGACTCCCCTGGCCCAGCTCTCGCTGGTGACGCGGGATGCTGCCGCCGCCCTGCCCGACCCTGCCGCGCCGCTCGACGCGGGTTGGATCGGCGCGGTGCACGAGCTGTTCGTGGCAAACGCCCGGCAGGCGCCGGAGCGCACGGCGGTGGTGGACCGCGAGGGGACCTGGAGCTACGGCGAGCTGGAAGAGGCGAGCCGCCGCGTCGCCGGTTGGCTGGCGGCGAACGGCGTCTCCCGGGGCGACCGCGTCGCGGTCTTCGCGCACCGTAGCGCGCCTCTGGTGCCGGCGGTGCTCGGCTCTCTCCGCGCGGGCGCGGCCTTCGTCATGCTCGAGCCGGCCTACCCGGCGGCGCGGCTGGTCGACGTCCTGGACCTGGCGGCTCCCAAGGCCTGGCTGCGCGTCGAGGCGGCGGGTCCGGTGCCGGAGCCTTTGGCGGCCTGGCTCGACGAAGCTGGGTGCGCCCGGCTCGATCTGCGCAACGGTGGACCCCGTAACCTGCTGGCGGATCTCCAGGCTCTGCCAGACGGGGCGCCGGACGTCCTCGTGGGGCCGGACGACGCCGCCTACGTCGCCTTCACCTCCGGCTCGACCGGCAAGCCCAAGGGGATCGTCGGCCGGCATGGGCCGCTGTCGCACTTCCTGCCCTGGCAATGCGCCCGCTGGGGCCTCGGCGCCGAGGAGCGGGTCAGCCTGCTCTCCGGCATGGCGCACGATCCGCTGCAGCGCGACCTGTTCACGCCGCTGTACCTGGGCGGCGCCATCATCGTCCCCGATCCGGCCGACCTCGGCGTGCCCGGCCGGCTCGCGGCCTGGATGGCGCGCGAGCTGGTGACGCTGTCGCACCTGACGCCGGCCATGGGCCAGGTGCTGACCGAAAAGCCGGCCGGCGGCGCGCTTCTCCAGGTGCCGTCGCTGCGCCGCGTGCTGCTGGTCGGCGACGCGTTGACGCGGCTCGACGTGGCCCGCATCCGGGCGCTGGCGCCGAACGTGGCCTGCGTCAACCTCTATGGCTCGACCGAGACCCAACGCGCCGTCGCCTTCCACGAGGCCGGCGACGAGGACGGCGCGGCCGACCGCGGCAAGCAGGTGCTGCCCCTCGGACGCGGCATGAAGGACGTACAGCTCCTGGTGCTCAATGCGGCCGGCCGGCTCGCGGGCGTCGGCGAGGTGGGGGAGATCGCGGTGCGCAGCCCCCACCTGGCGCTCGGCTACCTGGGCGACCCCGGGCTGACGGCGCAGAAGTTCCAGGTCAACCCGTTCACCGGCGAGCCGGGCGACCGGATCTACCGCACCGGCGACCTCGGCCGCTATCTGCCGAACGGCGAGGTGGCCTTCGCCGGCCGCGCCGACCTGCAGGTCAAGATCCGCGGTTTCCGTATCGAGCCGGGGGAGATCGAGGCCGTGCTGCGCGCCCTGCCCGGCGTCGGCGAGGCGGTGGTCACCGTGCGCCAGGACGGGGGAGAGCGCCGGCTGGTCGCCTACGTCGTGCCGGACGGCCCCGCTGGGATCGCCGAGGTACGCGTCTCCGCCCTGCGCTCGACGCTGCGTGACCGCCTGCCGGCCTACATGGTGCCGGCGGCGTTCGTCGTGCTGGAGAAGCTGCCGCTCAATCCCAACGGCAAGGTGGACCGCCGCGCCCTGCCCGCGCCGCCCGCTCCGGGGACGGACGCCGAGCAGGCAAGCCGCTACGTCGCGCCGGAGAGCGGCGCCGAGCGCGAGGTCGCCGCCGTCTGGCGCGAGGTGCTGGGCGTCGAGAAGGTCGGCCTCGACGACAACTTCTTCGACCTCGGCGGCCACTCGCTGCTCCTGGTGCGCCTGCACGCCCGCCTGCAGGAAGCGCTGGGGCGGGACCTGCCGCTGGTCGACCTGTTCAGCCGTCCGACGGTCCGCTCCCAGGCCGAGCACCTGGCCCGACCGGCCGCCGCGCCGGCGCCGTTCCCCTTGGCGCGACGGAGACCGCAGAGCCCGATGACCGGCGACATCGCCATCATCGGCCTCGCCGGCCGCTTCCCCGGCGCCGGCGACGTCGACGAGCTGTGGGACAACCTGAGCCGCGGTGTGGAGTCGGTGTCGCGGTTCTCGGACGAGGAGCTGATCGCCGAAGGCATCGAGTCCAAGCTGCTCGGCAACCCCCACTACGTCCGGGCGCGCGGCGTGCTCGCCGGCGCGGACCTGTTCGACGCCGCCTTTTTCGAGATACCGCCTTTCCAGGCCGAGCTCATGGACCCGCAACTCCGCGTCTTCATGGAGTGCGCCTGGCAGGCGATGGAGGACGCGGGCTACGACCCGGAGCGCGCGGGCGCTGGCGTCGGCCTGTACGCGGGCGTCACGGTCTCGACCTACCTGCTGAACAACCTCCTCTCCAACCCGAAGCTGCTGCAGGCGGTCGGCGGCTACCAGGCGGCGATCGGCACCGACCGCGACTATCTGACGACGCAGGTCTCCTACAAGCTCGGCCTGACCGGTCCGAGCGTCAACGTCCAGACCGCCTGCTCGACCTCGCTGGTCGCCCTTCACCTCGCCTGCCAGGCGTTGCGCGCCGGCGAGTGCGACATGGCGCTGGCGGGCGGCGTCTCGATCAAGGTGCCGCAGGTCTCGGGCTATCTCTACCAGGAGGGCGGCATCGACTCCGCGGCGGGCCGTTGCCGCGCTTTCGACGCCGAGGCGGACGGCACGGTCTGGGGCAGCGGCGTCGGCCTCGTGGTGCTCAAGCGCCTGGAGGACGCGCTGGCGGACGGCGACACCATCCGCGCCGTGGTCCGCGGCTCGGCGATCAACAATGACGGCCTGCAGAAGGTCGGCTACACCGCGCCGAGCGTCGAAGCCCAGGCGGCGGTCATTGCGGCGGCGCAGGCCGCGGCCGGGGTCGAGCCGGAGAGCGTCACGTATCTGGAGGCGCACGGCACCGGCACTCAACTCGGAGATCCGATCGAGGTCGCCGCCGCCACCCGCGCCTTCCGCGCCGGCACCGACCGCACCGGCTTCTGCGCCATCGGCTCGATCAAAAGCAACCTCGGCCACCTCGGGGCGGCCGCCGGCATCGCCGGCCTGATCAAGGCGGTGCTCGCCCTGGAGCGCCGGGAGATCCCGCCGACCCTGCACTTCGAGGCGCCGAACCCCGCGATCGATTTCGCCTCCAGCCCGTTCTACGTCGCCACCGCGACCGCGCCGTGGCGGACGGGCTCCGGGCCGCTGCGCGCCGGTGTCAGCTCCTTCGGCCTAGGCGGCACCAACGCTCACGTAGTGCTGGAGGAGGCGCCGACGGCCGGCCCCTCTGCGCCGGCGCGGCCGTGGCAGCTCCTGGTCCTGTCGGCTCGCGACGAGGCGGCGCTGGATTCGGCCACAGAGAACCTCGCGAGTTGGCTGGAGCGGCATCCCGACCGGTTGGCAGACGCCGCTTGGACGCTCCAGGCCGGCCGCCGGCGGTTTTCGCACCGGCGCGCCGTGGTCTGTCGCGACGCCGCTGAGGCCCGCGAGGCCCTGCTCCGTCGCGAGGGGCGTGGCACGGTCCAGGAGAGGCGCCGGCGGCCTGTCACCTTCCTGTTCCCCGGCCAGGGGGCGCAGCACGCCGGCATGGCGCGCGGCCTGTACGAGGCGGAGGAGGTCTTCCGCCGCGAGATCGACGCCTGCGCCGCGATCCTGCTGCCGCTGCTCGGCCGCGATCTGCGGGAGTGGCTGCTGAAGGCCGAAACCGCCGAGCTGCGGCAGACGCGCTGGGCACAGCCGGCGCTGTTCGCGGTCGAGTACGCTCTGGCCCGCCTCTGGCTCTCCTGGGGGATCGAGCCCTGGGCGATGATCGGCCACAGCCTCGGCGAGTATGTGGCCGCCTGCCTGGCCGGCGTCTTCTCCTTGGAGGATGCCCTGGCGCTGGTGGCGGCGCGCGGCGAGCTGATGCAGGCGTTGCCGGCAGGGGCCATGCTGTCGGTCGAGCTGTCTGAAAGTGAGCTGGACCTCGCCGGCTCCGGCCTGGCGCTCGCCGCGGTCAACGGCCCGTCGCTGTCCGTGATCTCCGGCGCGGAGGAGGCGGTCGCCGCCTTCGAGGCCCGGCTGGCGGAGCGCGGCGTGGCCTGCCGCCGCCTCCATACCTCGCACGCCTTCCACTCGGCAATGATGGACCCCATCCTCGACGCCTTCGCCGAGCGGGTGGGGAAGATCGCCCTGGCGTCGCCGACACGGCCCTACCTGTCCAACCTCACCGGTGCCTGGATTACCGCCGGTCAGGCCACCGACCCAGGTTATTGGGTGCGGCACCTGCGCGAGACCGTGCGCTTCGGCGACGGCGTGGCGCGGCTGCTCGCCGGCGCTCCGGAGGGCGGCGTCGTGCTGCTCGAGGTCGGCCCGGGCCGGACGCTCTCCCACCTGGTCCACGGCCAGTCGCCGGACGGCGCCGTGGCCTCGATGCGCCACCCCAAGGACGCAGTTGACGATCAAGCGGCGCTGCTGGAGGCGCTGGGCCGGCTCTGGCTCGTTGGGGCTGAGGTCGATTGGGCGGGCGTCCATGCCGGCGAGGGCCTGCGGCGCGTGCCGCTGCCCACGTACCCGTTCCAGCGCCGTCGCTTCTGGGTGGAGCCGGGTTCGGACACCGCTCGCGAAGAGCCTGAGGAATGGCTGTTCACGCCGTCGTGGCGGCGCGTCCGGCTGCCGGCTGGCGGCGCGGAGATCGCCGGCCGCTGGCTGCTGCTGGGCGACCGCTCCAGGGTGGCGGAGATCCTGGCGGAGCAACTCGCCGCGCGCGGCTGCGAGGTGGTCCGCGCCGTCTCCGGCGACCATCTTCCGCACAAGGTCGTCTTCCTGTGGGGGCTCGACGGGACCGAGGAGCGGCCCGGCGCGGAGCTGCGCACGATGCTGGCGCTCGCCGAGGAGTTGGAGGGCTGGGGGGCGAGCGGCGTGGAGCTGTGCGCCGTCTCCAGCGGCCTGCACGACATCACGGGGGAGGAGGCGCTGCCCGAGCGCGCGCCTCTGCTCGCAGCCTGCCGTCTGATCCCGCGCCGCCACCCCGGCTTCTCCTGCCGCAGCGTCGACCTGGTGCCGCCGCGTGCTTCCGAGACGGCGGACCGATGGGCCGGGCTGCTCCTCGACGAGCTGTCGCGCGGCGCCGATCCGGTCGTAGCCTACAGCGCCCGCAGCCAGCGCTGGGTACGCGGCCAGGAGCGGGTGCCCGCCGTCGAGCCCGCGGCCCCGACGTTGCCCGGCGGCGTCTGCCTGGTCATGGGCGAGCTGAACGGCTGGGGGAAGGCGGTGTCGGAGCTGCTGGCCTGGGCCGGGCTCGATCGGGTGGACGCCGTACCGGCCGGCCGCGTGGCGGGGGTCATCGCCGTGGCCGAAGCCGCTTCCTCCGAGCCGGAGGCGGCGCTCGTCGCCGTGGAGCAGCGGATGCGGGCGGTCCGCGAGGCCGTGCGCGAGCACGAGCCGGGTTTCTGCCTGGTGCTCGCCTCTCCCGAGGGC
>JBKKAU010000678.1:0-1411 GCA_046714475.1 Thermoanaerobaculia bacterium | reverse complement strand
GGCTGGGGGAAGGGCTGGGCACGGCCGGGGAACCGGGGGGTCTTTTGGGGAGGCGGCCCCTTCATCCGCGGCGGCGGCGGCGGCTGGGGCGGTGGCGGCGGTGGGGGAGGCTTCTCGGGCGGCGGCGGCAGCTTCGGCGGCGGCGGCGCGTCCGGCAGCTGGTAGTCACCCTTCTTCAAACGCTTCCATCGCCTCCCGGACCAGCCGGTCCCCCTCGCCCGCGTGCTTGGGGGAGAAGTGGAACGGGACCAGCCGCCTGGCGCCGGCCTCGCGGGCGAGCCGTCCTGCCTGCCAAGCGGTCAGATGGAACTTCTCGGCCGCCCGTTGCTCCTCTTCCTTCCCGAACGCCGCCTCGATGAAGAACAGGTCCGCGTCCCGCGCGAGGTCCACGATCGCCGCCGCGTTGGCCGGGTGGTAGACCGTGTCGGTCACGTAGGCGATCTTCTGTCCGGGGACGATCCGCAGCGCCTTGTCCCGCAACTCGCCGAGGAGCACCCGGCGCTCGCGCACCTCGAACGGCGTCTCGTCCGGCTCCCCCCGCGCCACCGCCGCCTTGACGTCGCGCAGCCAGGCGCCGGTCGGGAGGCCGAGCTCGTCGAGCCCGGTCTTCCAGACGTTCACATGGAGCTTCTCTTCCAGCGCGAAGCCCAGACAGGGAATCTGATGATCGAGAAAGACGGCGCGGACGAGGAACGTCTCCTCGTCGAGCAGCACTCCGCCGGCGATCTCTGAGGGCGGAGCCGGCTCGCGCTGGAAGCCGGTACGGGTGTGGAAGGCGGCGGTCTCGGCACGGCCGTCGGGGTGGGCCTCGGTCGCCCGCACCACGAAGTCACAGGCGTAATTGGCGACCAGGTTCCAGGTGTAGCCCGCCAGCTTGTGCTCGATCCGGTCGAGGAAGCCGGGCGGGCCGAACAGGTGCAGGCTCTTGTCGCGGCCGAGCAGCACCCGGAGCAGGGCGTCAAACCCCGCGAAGTGGTCCATGTGGGTGTGCGAGACAAACGCGTGGGTGACCCGCAGCATCTGGCGGGCGGAGAGCGGCGCGAGGTCGCCCAGGTCGAAGAGCAGCGCCCGCCGTTCGAACAAAAGCTCCACGTAGAGCGCCGGATCGCCGAACGGATCGTTGACCAGGCGGGGGTGGAAGAGCGGCTTCATGCGCCGGCCGCGGCTCTGCTATTCGACGACAACCCCGTCCAGATCCTCTTCCGGCTCCGGGTAGCGCATCCCGAGCTTCTCCAGCGTCTCGACGAGGACGGTCGCGACCACCAGGTTGCGGTACCACTTCTTGTTGGCGGGCACGAGGTACCAGGGAGCGCCGTCCTTGCTTGTGCGGGAGAGGGCTTCCCCGTAGGCCTCCGTGAACTTCTCCCAGAGCTTGCGGTCTTCCAAGTCCCCCTTGCGGAACTTCCAGAGC
>JBKKAU010000677.1:0-5106 GCA_046714475.1 Thermoanaerobaculia bacterium | reverse complement strand
TAGCAGGCCCTGGACCGCCACCTGCCTGTATGGGGGGATGACCCCCCAGAGTAACAGGGCCGGGAGGGTGAAGATCGGGCCGGAGGCCAGCGACGAGCTGGCCGAGCCGATGGTCTGTGAGAGGTTGGCCTCCAGGATCACGCCCTCGTTGCGGGCGCTCATCGCACGGAACAGCGCGACGGTCAGGACGGCGATGGGGATCGACGTCGAGACGGTCAGTCCGACCCTCAGACCGAGGTAGGCGTTGGCGGCTCCAAAGAGGATGCCGAACACCACTCCGGCCACGGCGGCGCGCAGAGTGAACTCGACGACCGACTCGTCTCGCGAAAGCGAAGGCTCCATGCAGTGCCCTCCTGAAAGATGACGAGGGCAGAGGCTAGCACAGCTAGCGGGGCATGTCGGGGCAGACGTACGGGACGGAGGCGAGACCGTATCTCTCCTCCCTGATCTCCGCGGCGCCGACCTGGAGGCGCAGGACCAGCTCCTGCGGGCTCGGCTGCGAAACTTCGGTCCGGGTCTCCCGGCCGTCTTCGATGAGGACGATCAGGTTGGCGGCTTCGGGACGCCACTGGGCCAGGCGGTAGGTCTCCCAGCAGGAGTCCATCAGCACCGTGCCGTCCGTGAGGAAGATGCGGAGCCCGCCGGGCGGGTCGGCGGGGGATTCGCGGAACCATGCCTTGCCGACGAAGGCGGGCGCCGGCCCTGCCTGGGCGGGGGCCGTTTCGACCTCCACCGCCTCCACCGTCGTGCTTTCCGAGCTCTCCGGCGGGGCCGGAGCTTCGCCGGCCTGGCAGCCCGGCACGGAGAGAAGGGTAAGGACGAGGAGCGCTCGGGTCACCCCATCCTCCTAGGGCGCGAACCGGAGCCGCGGCTCCCATTCGAGGCGGCGGAGGAAACCGAGGATGCCGGAGATCAGCACCGGCGTAGCCTGCTCGCGCGCGCAGGCTTCATGGAGATAACGGACCGCCTTGACCGCCTCGCTGTGGACGCCGATGGCCTGGAAGACGTCGAGGATCTCGTGCGCGAGCGTCTGCACGTCCGCGGCCTTGCCCTGCCGCAGCCAGACGCCGGCCAGCTCCAGGCCGACGAGCGCGGCGTCGTACTCCAGGCTCCTCTGGCGGAAGAACTCCCGGACCTCGAGGAAGACCCTTTCCGACCGCCGCAGCTTGCCGAGGCCCGCCGCGATCTTGCCTTCGACCCAGCGCAACCGGGCCAGGTTCAGGGGGTCTCCGGCGAACGCCTGACGCAGCCTGCCCTGGAGCAGAAGCTGGCCGGCCTCGCGGTACTCGCCGCTGTCGACCATGGCGTCGAGCAGAACCTGCTCGCCGATGGCGGCGAGCTGCGGGTCGCGCCCCGAATCGATCTCGGCCAAGCCTTGCTTCAGCAGGACCACGGCCTCTTTGGGCTTGCCGTCGTTACGGGTGTTGACCCCTTTGCTGATCAGCACGCGGCCGGTCAGATGGGTCTCTCCCATCTCCCGGTAAAGCTTGTAGAGCAGATCGAGCAACTGGAGGGCGTCTCCCAGGCGGCGCTGGTCCCTGCGCAGAGAGGCGCGAAGGTCCAACAGGCGCCCGAGGAGCAGCGCGTCTCCTGTCCCTTCCTCCAACAGAGCCTCCGCTCGATTGAAAGCCTCCTCGGAGGACTCATACTGCTCGTTGAGGCGGTAGGCATTGCCCAACTCGGCCCAGGTCCGCGCCTGGATGTCCTTGACCATCGCCTCGCCATATTTCGTTGAGTTGAGGTCTTTGGCCGCGATCCGCGCGGTGAAAGCGAGGAGCAGCATCTCTCGAACGTCACGGAACCGGGCTTCGTAGCTGGATCGGAGGAGCGCCTCGATGAGAGCCCAACCCTGGAGATCCCGTTCGGACTCCCCGGAGAGACCGGAGATGCCTTGCGGGCATTTTCGAGCCGCGACGAGGAGCCGGTCGAGCCTGGCTTTCTCCTCGTCCCAGCCAGTGGCCTGCTGGAGCGCCGCCGCGATCCCTCGATCGAGAGCCTTGTCGAGAGCTTTGTCGTTCTTCAGAGATGGGACAGAGGCTGTCGGTTCCTCATCGCTGGCGAGCATCTCGCGGTAGGGTGCTAGCTTCGCCTCACACTTCGCGCAGCCGTTCAGCAGGTGACGGACTACACGGCGTAGCTGCGCCGGCTCAAGGCGGCTGGACACAAAAAGACCAACCTCGTCCTCGGTCAAGTGACTCACGGGCATCCCCCCAACAGGAATTCAACGTCTACACTAAACATTGTCTCATAACTGTTGCCGGATCTTGCTTGCACGCGAAGGGGAGCGGTAAGACCCCGGAGGTGGCTTTCCGTCCTCCGGGGTAGGCTGCCCAGATTCACGGAACGGTTTCGTGGCCGTACCCACCTCCTTCCGGGTTGGTGTTGGTGCCGGAGCCGCCCCCTTCTTGCTCACCAAGCCCCGGCTTCCCGTTCGGGTCGATGCTCGATCCTGCTTTGTCCCCGCCCGCCCCTCCGGTCCTGGGGAGCAGCGCCGACCACCAGCGCTGTGCCTGATCCCAGAGATCGCTCCAGGCCAGCCAGCTTGCCGGACCGCGGCTGACCGCCTGCGATCCCGCGGCCAAGGCGCAAGCCGGGCCGGCGAGCGCCGTCACCAAGGCGAACGCCACCACCAACCGAACTCCTCCGCTCCGGAACATAAGTGCCTCCCGTCCACGGATCACCCCAACGGCCGAGATTGGCTGGGACGTCCATGGCATGACTCGGCGACCGTCTTTGGTTTGCCGTTTCTCACGTCCATCGTCGCCTTTTTCAGAGACGTGAGCAACACCCCCGGCGTTTTTCATGCTTTCAAAGATCGCGCTAGGTACTGTTAGGCGACAGTACGCGTTCTCTCATTCGCGCGAGTGAGGGGATTTTGCCGCCTCCTTCGTTCCCTCCACGGCGGCGCCCGCGGCGCTCCTTCCGCCGCTCCAACCGGCGCCGCCGTCGGGGCGTCGTGCCCCCTCCAAATCCAATCACGACCTCACACGAGGAGAGCAACACCATGAAGCACCCGATTCGAAACTTCGCCTGGGCCCTGGCGCTCGCCGGCTCCATGGCGTTCTTCAGCGCGCCGGCTTCGGCGCAGCAGTGCACGCCTACCGAGGGCGTCGGCTCCGTCGGCGTCTCCTTGATCGACCAGCCTTTCGCCTATGAAGACCTGGAGCCGGCCCTGTCGGCCGCGGAGATCGCGGACCTGCCGGCGCTGCCGGACGTGGACGACGAGATCGTCCGCCGGGAGCATGCCTATATCTCGACCGCCCTCGCTGCGCAGGTCGGCATCGCGCCGCACGACGCCGGCGGCGCCGACACCGTGAACCCGGACTGGGACAGGCCCAACCCGCAGATCCGCGTCTGGATCGAGGACCCGGCCACCTTCAGCAACTTCAAGGAGCGCAAGAGCGGCTCCAACGTGTTCCGCAACCGCAGCAGCAGCGCCGTCTTCACCGTCGTCGGCGTGATCGACGACGCCCAGAGCCGTCTCTGGGTCTACGGGCAGGAGGACGGCGCCGACAAGGACAGCGGCGAGTACAAGCTGTTCGCCGAGGACACCGCGAGCAGCACGGGCACCCGGCAGCCGCGGGTCCACGCCTTCACCGACGCCGACGCGGACGGCCGGCTCGACGACGTCGCCGCGCGGGTCTTCCACCGGCCGATGAGCCGCCGCGAGACCACCGCGAACGGCGCGAGCACGCCCACGCCCGAGCAGTTCTACTGCGAGCCCGACGCCAACGGCAAGCTCGAGGAGTTCACGGTCAACCGCAATGACAACCGCATCGCCCTGCTCGTACCGCATGGCGGCGCGATCGAGACCAAGACCAGCGACCAGATCGGGCCTTTCCGCGGCGTCCTCGAAACGGCGCCGTACAACGTCCCGGTCAGCTACTGGGACGTGCAGGGGACGTGGAGCGACGACCAGACCTCGAACCGCTGGCACATCACCTCGACCAGCATCCACGAGTCTTCGTTCCCGGGCCTCGAGGCGATCCTCCCCGTGACGCCGTTCGCGACCGGCCGACCGTTCCGGCACGCCCTGTCGTTCCACGGCTTCTCGGGCAGCCAGAACGACGTGATCGTCGGCGGCGACGCGCCGCTCAACACCAAGTGCCTGATCGTGACGCGGATCAAGGACCGGCTCGCGGCCGTCACCCCGACCGCCCTCGACCGCAATACGATCGCGTACGTCCTGCACGACTCGGAAGGCGTCTTCGACATCCGGGGCCTCAACAACCGGGCCGTCACCCGGCGCGACCTGAGCGGGCTGTCGGACGACAACATCGTCAACCGCCTGTCGGCCGACGGCGGCATCCAGCTCGAACAGTCCAAGGCGGTGCGTGACAGCCAGACCCTGCGCGAAGCCGTCGCCCAGGGCGCGGCGACCGCCATGGGCCAGGTGTTCAACAACACGGCGCCGACCGACGCCTGCGATATCTACAACATCACCACCAACTGATCCCGGAGGGGAGAATCCCCGATCACCCCCGCGGTCCGGGCCGAACGCCCGGCCCCGCGGGGGCTTCGCTTGCTATGCTACCGGGCCGGGAGCGGGACGAGGCATGAGCGAGCTGATCTTGATCGTGGATGACGAGCCGGGGATCCTTTCCACCCTGGGAGGGATCCTTTCCGACGAGGGCTATACGGTCCTCACCACCACCAGCGGCGAGGAGGCCCTGACCCTCTACGCACAGACCCGGCCCGCGGTGGTCTTCCTGGACATCTGGCTGGCCGACCGGGACGGGCTCGAAGCCCTCAAGGCGTTGCGCGAGGCCGACCCTTCGGCCTCCGTCGTCATGATGTCCGGGCACGGCACCACGTCGACCGCGGTCAAGGCCATCAAGATGGGGGCCTACGACTATCTGGAGAAGCCCCTCTCCTACAAGCGGGCGGTCGAGGCCGCGGCCGGAGCCCTCGCCTACAAGCGCTCTTTCCAGGCAGGCGCCGCGTCCGTGGTCCCCGATCCGCCGCCGGACCGCGCCGACGGCGAGCGCCGGTTCACCGGTCCGCCGGACCTGCCGCTCCTCGCCGAGACCGGCCGGGGGGCGCGGGCGCCGCGCCCCCCCCCCCCGGGGGGGAGGGCGGGGGGGGCCCACGGCCCCCCCCCCCCCC
>JBKKAU010000676.1:0-1703 GCA_046714475.1 Thermoanaerobaculia bacterium | reverse complement strand
GCTCTGGTTCCTTGACCGGCTCGATCCCGAGAACCCGGCCTACAACATCCCGGTCTCTCTGCGTCTGCGCGGCCCGCTGAACGCGGCGGCCCTCGCCCGGGCGCTGGGGGAGGTGGTCCGCCGGCACGAGGTGCTCCGGGCGACGTTCCATGAGGATCACGGCCGGCCGCTCCAGCGCGTGACAGGGGCCTCAGTGCTCCTCCCCGTCATCGACCTCCGCTCCCTCCCTCCCGGCCGGCGGGACGAGGAGGCCCGCCGCGTCGCCGCCCGCGAATCCGCGCGGCCGTTCCGGCTCGGCGAAGGGCCGCTCCTCCGCGCCCGGCTGTTATGGCTCGGCGAGGAAGAGCACGCCCTGGGCCTCGAGGTGCACCACATCGTCGCCGACGGCTGGTCCCTGGGCGTCCTGGTGCGCGAGCTGACGGCGCTCTACGCTGGGGAGGCCCTCCCGGAGCTGCCCATCCAGTACGCCGACTACGCCGCCTGGCAGCGCGAACGGCTGACGGGCGAGGCGCTGGAGGAGCAGATCGCCTGGTGGCGGGAGCGGCTGGCGGGCTCTCCGCCGTCTCTCGACCTGCCCACCGACCGGCCGCGGCCAGCCACGCAGACCTTCCACGGCGGGCGCGCCGCCTGCATCCTCCCCGCCGCGCTCACCGACCGTCTGCGGTCTCTCGCCGGAGAGGCCGGAGCCAGCCTCTTCATGGCCCTGCTGGCCGCCGTCCAGCTCCTCCTCGCACGCTGGAGCGGCCAAGAGGACGTGCCGGTCGGCTCCCCGATCGCCGGCCGTACCCGCCGCGAGGTCGAAGGGCTGATCGGGCTCTTCCTCAACCACCTCGTGCTGCGCACCGACCTGTCGGGCGACCCGACGTTCCGGGAGCTGCTCGGCCGGGTGCGCGAGGGGGCGGTCGGCGCCTATGCCCACCAGGACCTCCCTTTCGAGAAGCTCCTGGCGGAGCTGGAGCCGCAGCGCGACCTCTCGCGCACGCCGCTCTTCCAGGTCTTCTTCAACCTGCTGAGCTTCCCGGCCCCCGACGTGCGCCTCCCCGGCCTGACGGTCGAGGGGCTCGACGCTCCGCCCGAGGCGCAGTCGAAGTTCGACATGACCTTCTATCTCGTCGAGCAGGACGGAGGCGTGCGGATCGACCTGGTCTACAACGCCGGTCTCTTCGACGCCGCGCGGATGGAGGAGGCGCTCGCCCAGTACCGTCTCCTCCTGGAGCAGGCCGCCGCCGAACCCGACGCCCGGATCGGCGGCTACTCCCTGGTGACCGCCGCCGCCCGCGCCATCCTCCCGGACCCCACGGAGGAGCTCGACGCGGGCTGGCCCGGCTCGGTCGCCGACGCCCTGGCCCAGCACGCCCGCGAAACCCCGGACCGGCCCGCCGTGCTCTGGGAAGGCGGCGAGCTCTCCTACCGCCAGCTCGACGAAGAGGTGGACCGCCTCGCCTCCGACCTCCGCACCGCCGGCATCGGCCGTGGCGACGTGGTGGCGATCCGCGGCCACCGCAGCGCGCCGCTCGTCCCCGCGGTCCTCGGCGTGCTGCGGTCCGGCGCCGCGTTCCTGATCCTCGATCCCGTCTATCCCGAGGGGCGGAATGACGAGATGCTCGACTTGGCGGGTGCGCGTGGAGTCCTCACCCCCCAACCCCCTCTCCCATCTCCCACCCCCCCATACCCCGGGAGAGGGGGCGCCGCCTCCCCAAAAC
>JBKKAU010000675.1:0-15370 GCA_046714475.1 Thermoanaerobaculia bacterium | reverse complement strand
CCCGCTGCAACCTTGAGCGGGTTTCCACCGTAGTCCTCGCCAGGGACCGCATGGAACCCTGGACCTCGCCCGAGCGTTTCTAGTTTCCAAGGAGCACCGATGGATCTCTTCTGGAAAGACGTTGTCTTCGGCCTGCGCACGCTGCTCAGGAACCCCGCCACGAGCGCCGTGGCCCTGCTCGCGCTGGCCTTGGGGATCGGGGCCAACACTGCCATCTTCAGCGTCGTCAACGGGGTCCTGCTCGAGCCGCTGCCTTTCGCCGAGCCCGAGAAGCTGGTCATGGTCTGGGAGACCAACCCGGGGCGCGGCTTTCCGCGCTTCTCGGTTTCACCTCCCAACTTCACCGACTGGCGGTCGCAGGCCCGGAGCTTCGACGGCCTGGTGGGGCTCAACAGCCAGACCTACAACCTGACCGGAGGAGAGCAGCCCGAGGCGGTCCCGACGTCGCGCGTGACGGCCGACTTCTTCCGCGTCATGGGCGTGCCTCTCGCCCACGGCCGGGGCTTCAACCCCGAGGAAGAGAAACCCGGCGCGGGCCGCGTCGCCGTGCTCTCGCACGGGCTCTGGCAGCGCCGCTTCGGCTCCGACCCGGCGCTCGTCGGCCGCCCGGTGATGCTCAACGGCGAGCCCTACACCGTGGTCGGCGTCGCCGCGGAGGGGTTCCAGTTCCCCAACGAGCGCGAGCTCTGGGTCCCCTTCGACGAGGAGATCGACCCGGGGCTGCGCGGCGCTCACTACCTGACCGTGGTCGGCCGCCTCAAGCCGGAAGTGAGCGTCGAGCAGGCCGGGACCGAGATGTCGGCCATCGCCGCGCGCCTCCAGAAGCAGTACCCGGACAGCAACACCGGCTGGGGGACCGAGGTGATCTCGCTGCAGGAGAACGTCGTCCAGGACATCCGGCCGGCCCTCCTGATCCTGCTGGCGGCGGTCGCCTTCGTGCTGCTGATCGCCTGCGCCAACGTCGCCAACCTGCTGCTCGCCCGGGTGGCGGCGCGCGAGCGGGAGATCGCCGTGCGCACGGCGCTGGGCGCCGGCCGGATGCGGCTGATGCGCCAGATGCTCACCGAGAGCGCCGTGCTCTTCCTGGGCGGCGGCCTGCTGGGGATGCTGATCGCCTTCTGGGGCGTCAAGCTCCTGGTGGCGATGGACCCCGAGGGCCTGCCGCGCGTCCAGGAGATCGACGTCGACGGCCGGGTGCTGCTGTTCACCCTGGGCGTGTCGCTGCTCACCGGTCTGCTCTTCGGGTTGATCCCGGCCCTCCACGCCACGGGCGGACGCCTGTACGACGCGCTCAAGGAGGGCGGACGGGCTATGGCCGGAGGCGGGCGGGGCAAGTGGGTGCGCAACACCCTGGTGCTCGTCGAGGTGGCCGTCGCCCTGGTCCTGCTGGTCGGCGCCGGGCTGCTGATCCAGAGCTTCTCGCATCTCCAGTCGGTCGACGTGGGGCTCCGTCCCGAAGGGGTGCTTACCGCCGAGGTCGGGCTGCCGGTCTTCAAGTACCCCGATCCTTCTCGCCAGGCCGCCTTCTTCCGCCAGCTGCTGGAGCGCCTGGAGGCGCAGCCGGGGGTCGAATCGGTGGGCACGGTCATGCCCTTGCCGCTCTCGGGCTCCCGTTTCGTGCTCACCTTCACGGTGGAAGGGCAGCCCACGCCACCGCCCAACGAGGAGCCGAACGCCAACATCCGGGCGGTCAGCCCCGGCTACTTCAAGACCGTCGAGATCCCCCTGATCAAGGGCCGGGTCTTCACGGACCGGGACCTCGAATCCACCCAGCCCGTGGTCATCGTCAACCAGAGCATGGCGAAGGCGATCTGGCCGGGGGAGGACCCCCTGGGGCGGCGGATCACCTTCGGCGACCTGGCGGACCCCGAGATGCAGTGGCTGACGGTGGTGGGGGTGGTCGGCGACGTCCGGCACGGCACGCTGGACGAGGACGGCGGCTCGGAGGCCTACTGGCCGCAGCTCCAGAACCCGATCGACAGCGCGGCGATCGTGGTGCGCGCCGCGCCGGGGAAGGACCCCGAGAGCCTGGCCGGAGCGGTGCGCCAGGCGGTCCGCGCGCTCGACCCGGACCTGCCGGTCGACGAGGTCCGGACGTTCGAGGACGTCGTCTCCGAGGCGCTCTCCCAGAATCGTTTCAAGACCGTGCTGCTCGCCCTGTTCGCCGGCATCGCCCTGGTGCTCGCCGCCGTCGGGGTCTACGGCGTCATCAGCTACTCGGTGACGCAGCGGACACACGAGATCGGCATCCGCATGGCCCTCGGCGCCCAGCGCACGTCGGTGTTGCGGATGGTGGTGCGGCAGGGCATGGCCCTGGTGCTGACCGGGGTGGGGGTGGGGCTGGTCCTGGCCTGGCTCGCGAGCCGGTACCTGGCCAGCGAGGTCTACGGCGTGAGCACCTCGGACCCGGTCACCTTCGTGGCCGTGCCGCTGGTGTTGGGCGCGGTGTCGCTGCTGGCCAACTACCTGCCGGCGCGCCGCGCCACCGCGGTCGATCCCCTGGAGGCGTTGCGCTACGAATAGCCGGGACACGATTGGTGTATCGTTACCTCGACACTCCATGCGATTCCTGTTTGCCTGCGCCAGCTGCCGGCGTCAGCTCGACGTAACCGGCCATGCCGCGGGGGCGCGGCTGCGCTGCTCCTGCGGCGCGGAGCTCACCGTGCCCCAGCCCCAGGGGCATGACGCCGCCGTGGTGCGCTGCTCCTCCTGCGGCGGGCCGCGGCAGGGCGGGCAAGGCGGGCAGGGCGGGCAGGGAGACGACGGGCGCTGCCGGTACTGCGGCTCGGAGCTCACTCTGCACGACCGCGACCTGGACACGATCTGTCCGGGTTGCATGGCGCGGGTGAGCGGCCGGGCGCGCTTCTGCCACTGCTGCGCGACGCCGATCCTGTCGGCCCAGGCGGCGCCTCCCGAGACCCCACACTGCTGTCCGGTCTGCGCGGACCAGAAGTCCCTCGCCAGCCGCCGTCTCGGACGGGCCAACGTCGCGGTCTTCGAGTGCAACGTCTGCGGCGGCCTGTGGATCGACAAGGAGATCTTCGAGGTGATGGCCGACCGCGCCCGCGCCGGCCAGATGCCGGACCTCGGCGGGGTGGGGCAGGGGGGGCCGCGCCTGGCCGGGACGGTCCAGAAAGGCCGGCTCTACCGTCCCTGCGTGCTCTGCGGAACGCTAATGAACCGCCGCAACTTCGGCCGGAAGAGCGCCGTGATCGTCGACGTCTGCTCCCGCCACGGCGTCTGGTTCGACCTCCACGAGCTGGACCAGTTGCTGCGCTGGATCCGCGAGGGAGGGGAGGAGCGGGTACGCGCCCTGCAGGCGGAGGAAGAGAAGGCGGAGGCGCGGCGGAAGGCGCTGGCCAAGGGGATCGAGCCGATCCAGGTGCACGGCGGGCGCGGGAACCTGTTCGGCGATGCGATCCTGGTCGACTTCCTGACCGGCGGTCTCAGCTCTCTTGGAGATCTGTTCGACCCATGACATTCCGCATCGCCCTGTTGAGCGAAGTCTTCCTGGGAGAGGGGGCAGGGGCGGGTCTGCGCGACCGTCTCGCCGACGCCCGCGCCCTCGGGGCGGACCTCGCGCTCTTACCCGAACTGCCGCTCAACCCATGGTCCCCGGCGACGACCCGGGCCATCGACGAGGACGCCGAGCCGCCGGAAGGGCCGCGCCACCGTCTCCAGGCCGAGGCGGCCCGCGCCGCCGGGATCGCCCTGGTCGGCGGCGTGATCGTGCGCGACCCGGCGACCGGCCGGCGGCACAACGAGGCGCTGGTCTTCGGCGCCGATGGGACGCTGATCTCCTCCTACCGCAAGCTCCACCTGCCGGACGAGGAGGGGTTTCACGAGCCCTGCCACTACGAGCCGGGGGACGAGCCGCCGCGGGTCGTCCAGGGGCTCGGCATGCCGCTGGGCGTCCAGATCTGCTCCGACACCAACCGGCCCGAGGGCTCGTACCTGCTGGCGGCGCAAGGCGCGGAGGCGCTCCTCAGCCCGCGCGCCACCGAGGCCGCCACCTTCGACCGCTGGCGGCTGGTGATGCGGGCCAACGCCATGGTCACCGGCTCCTACTTCCTCTCCGTGACCCGTCCCAGCCCCGAAAACGGCGTGCCGCTCGGCGGTCCGTCGATCGCGATCGCCCCCGACGGCGAGGTCCTGCTCGAGACGCTCGAGCCGCTGGTGGTGGTGACCCTGGACCGCGAGGCGGTCGCCGCGGCGCGCAAGCGCTATCCCGGGTACCTCCCGGTTCGACCCGAGGTCTATGCGAAGGGGTGGGGTCGGCTGGGGGAGAGTTAGTCGATCCCCAGCTCCCGGCAGACCGCCGGCAGCAGCTCCTCCGCCGGCGCGCGCAGACCGGTGACGCCCGGCACCGGCGGCCCGGCGGCGGGGTCGATCGAGTAGACGGGGACCTTCCACCCCAGCGCCTCCCGCAGCACCAGGTCGGTGACGCCGACCGCGAACGACGTCCCCACGAACAGCGCCAGCGCCATCCGCTCCAGGGCCCGCCGGACCTCCGGGTAGCCGTAGTCGACGTGCTCGTCGTAGTACTCGTCGAAGAGCAGGGCGTGCGGCCGCAGCAGCGCGCCGCATTCGGGGCAGAGGGGGAGGGTGTCGCGGCTCGGGGCGCTGACGAACGGCGCCAGGTCGGCTTCGCCCGCCGGCAGGGACCCGGCGGGTGCCCCGAGCCGGCAGCCGGACCGCGAGCAGCGCAGCCGGTCGGAGCTGCCGTGGACCTTGATCAGGCGGCGGGAGCCGGCCTGCTCGTGCAGGGTGTCGATGTTCTGGGTGACCAGCAGGAAGTCGCTCCCCCTGCCGAGCTGCCAGCGCTCCAGGTCGGCGAGCGCGCAGTGGGCGGCGTTGGGCCGCGCCTCGGACAGGCCGGCGAAGCGGTCGAGGAACCACTGCCACCAGGCGACCGGGTCGCGCTGGAAGTAGCGGAAGGTCCCGACTTCGAGGACGTCGTTGGCCCAGATCGCGACGGGGTCGGTGCCGCGGAACGTCGGCAGCCCGCTGGCGGCGCTGACGCCGGCTCCGGTCACCGCCAGCGCCAGCCCCCGGTCGGCGCGGCGCAACGCCTCGGCCAGGATCTGGGCATCCCTTTCCATGCCGCGGCAGGATAGCATTGCGCGCTGGACCCTTTCGCGGATGAAGACCCCCTCCCTAGACGAGCTGGTGCTGCTGCCCGAGCCTTTGGCTCTCCAGCGGCATTTCGACGGCAAGAACTACCGGGTCTTCCGCTGGCTCTGGATCGTGGTCTGCTTCGCGTGCATGGTCGGGGTGGGAGACTCGGTCGAGCGGTACCGGCCGGTCCGGCTCGCCTTCTTCATCTTCGGCATCGCGGTCTCGCTGGGGCTCTTCGCCCTGCGCCGGACGCCCCTGTTCGAGAAGCACTTCCGGCAGGTCCTGATCGTCTATCTCGCGCTGCTGCTCGTCCTGCTCAAGGCCGCGGGCGCGCCGGTCGACAAGGACACAGTGCCGATGCTCGTGATGTTCATCATCATGTTGAGCTTCTTCCGCTTCCGGCTGACGGAGCACCTCGTGCTCTTCGGGGCGGCCTGGGTGACCGGCCTGCTGCCCCCCGGCTGGCTCGGCATCTCCGCCGACGCCGCGCAGCCCGGGACCGGGGGGAGCGAACCGGTGATGTGGACGGTGCTGGCGCCGCTCTTCCTGGCCTTCGCCAGCCTGCTGACCTGGCTGGAGAAGCGGCGCTTCGTGGTGGGCTGGCGCCGGGAGCACGCGCGTTCGCGGGAGCGGCTGCGGATGCGCGAGGAGATCGAGTATGCCCGCAAGATCCAGCTCAGCATGCTGCCGCAGACGCCGCCCGACATCGGCTGGATCGAGCTGGCCGGCGCCTCGCTGCCGGCGACGGAGGTGGGAGGGGACTACTACGAGTACTTCCGGCTCTCGCCGTCGCAGCTCGCGGTGGTGATCGGCGACGTGGCCGGCCACGGTCTGGCGAGCGGGCTGCTCCTGTCCGGGGTCCGGAGCTGCCTCTACCTCATGGAGCGGGAGCTCGCCGCGCCGGCCGAGGTGCTGGAACGGCTGAACCCCATGGTGCGGCGGACCACGGACCGGCGCACCTACATCACCCTGCTCTGCGCCCTGCTCGATTACGAGGCCCGCACGTTGACCCTGGCGAACGCGGGGCATCTGCCGTTGCTGCATTTCCGGAACGGGGGGGACGGACACTGCGAGGAGGTGGGGGATGGGGCGCCGCCGCTCGGCACCTCTCTCCGGGTGCGGTATGGACAGGTGGAGCGGCCGATCGCGCCGGGCGACCTGCTCGTCCTCTACACCGACGGTCTGAGCGAGGCCCGCAACGCCCAGGGACAGGAGTACGGCATGGACCGCGTGCAGCAGGTGGTCGCCCGGGCCGCCAGGCACGGCGTTCCGGCCCGGGAGATCCGCGACGCCGTGCTCGGCGACTTCGCCAGGTTCCGGGGAGACGCCGAGCAGGTGGACGACATCACCCTGGTCGTGGCCCGGGTGAAGTGAGGACGTGACATTTGACCCCTGTCGCACGTATACCTAGTAGGAGAGGTCAAACTCGATAAGGAGGCGGTCATGGCAAACACTCGCGATGGAATCATGTCCCAGGTCTACGTGTCCTTCGGTCAAGGTTGCGGCGCGATCCGCGTCTCCCAGGGAGCCTGCGTGGCCCTGCGCGAGCGGTACCTGCCGCGGATCGAGGACGATCTGCCGGCCCGCTGGGAGGCCGAGGCGGTGCAGGTCCTCGAGAGGATTCGGACGGTCGGCAGGACGGCGGCCGCGCACGCCGCCATCGCGGGGGAGAACGTGATCTCCCCCGTGAGGCTCACGGACGCGGCGCGTCGCGTCGAGCTCCAATCGCTGACGCCGCTCTGCCCGCCGGACCCCGGCGCGGTGAGCCACCGCGACGACCTGGCGACCGAGCCCTACACCCGGGACGGCATCATGGCCCAGGTCCTGGTCGCCTTCGGTCAGGGTTGCGGCGCGGTGCGCGTGTCGCAGGAGGCCTGCGAGCTCTTCCAGGAGCGGTACGCGCCGCTGATCGACCGCTCCCTGCTGGGGGCCTGGAAGACCGAAGGCGTGCAGGTGCTGGAGAGGATCCGCGCCATCGGCCGGAGCGCGCTCCTGCAGACCAACCTCGAAGGGGTCACCGAGATCTCCCGGGGCGCCGTCCTCAACGCCATGAAGGCGGTGGAGGCCTCCTCCCGCACCTCCTGGTGCCCGCCGGGCGACGAGGCCCAGGCGGCAGTCAGTGAGGGGGTTGGGGTGATGGCGGTGTAGGGCCGGCTTGCCGCCGACGCCCTGGCCCCCACCCGGGCGTGATGAATTGCGCCCGGGCGGGGGCGGGCGATTTGCCCGGGGCGCCCGCCTTGCTAGTGCCTAGGAGGGATTCGACCTTCTCTACCGCGTCCGCCATCAGACCCGAGGATGTCTTTCTCGTCGACGAGCTCCCGGCCTAACGGCGCAGCAGCAGCGCGCCGGTCATGGCGAGCAGCATGGCCAGGGCCGCGAACCCGAGCGTGTCGAGCGTCGGGATCTCGATGATCGACTGCGCCGCCACCACGAAGGTGGTCGGGTTGTCGACGCCGGCGATCGACGGGTCGTCGGTCTGGTCGGTCGCTTCGTTGACTCCGTCGCCGTCGTTGTCGAAAAACACCGTCCCCTGGTTGCTGATGGTCTGGAAAGACGTCGCCGAGGCCGAGACCGTCGCCTGGATGGTGATCGTCACCGAAGCGCCGGCCGCGAGGCCGCCGTTCCAGGTCACGGTGTTCGTCCCCGGGTTCGCGTTCACCGTTCCGGCCGTGGCGGTAGCCCCCGTGAGGGTCAGCGCGGCCGGCAGGACGTCGACGAACTCGGGGCCCGAGTTGTCCCCCTGGTTGCCCGAGCTGGTGTTGCGCAGGATCACGGTGTAGGTCACGGCGCCGCCGGGAACGGGCTGCCCGGTGACCGACTTCGTGGCGAAGAGAGCGGCCGGGCTGATCACCGTCGTGTCGGCGCTGGCGCTGTTGTCCTCAGGGTTGTCTTCCTGAGTCGTCGAGCTGAGGAATGCCGAGTTGGAGAGCACCGTGCCGCCCGGGAGCGCGGCGTCGACCCGGACGGTCAGCGTGAATACCGCGTTGCCCGGGGCCATGGTGTCGACGGAGCAGGTGACCGCGCCGGTGTCTCCCACGGCGGGCGTCGAACAGGTCCAGCCGGCCGGGGCGGAGAGCGACTGGAAGGTCGTCCCGGCCGGCAACGGGTCGTCGGTCAGGACGACCGAGGCGATCGCGCCCGGGCCCGCGTTGTTGACCGTGAGCGTGTAAACCAGGTCCGTACCCGCCACGACCGGGTCGGGGGAGTCAGTCTTGGAGAGCGAGTAGCCGGACAGATCCGCCACAGTGGTGGTGGCGGTGGAGCTCTCGTTGCCCGGGACCGGGTCGGCCTGGGCGACGGCGGTGACCTGGGCGGTATTGGTGAGCACCGTGCCGGCCGCGACGCCCGCGTCGACCCGCACGATCAGGTTGAACTCGGCAGACTCGCTGCCGGCGACGAGAAGGGAAGCGGAGCACGACACCATCCCGGTGTCTCCCACGGCCGGCGTCGCGCAGGTCCAGTCCGGCGGGGCCGCGAGCGACTCGAACGTCGTGCCGGCGGGGAGGGTGTCGGTCCAGGTGACGTCCTCGGCATCGTCCGGTCCGTTGTTGGTCAGGGTGATCGTGTAGGGCAGCAGGCCTCCCGGGGCCACCGGGTCGGCCCCGTCCTGCTTGAGTATCACGAGGTCGGCGGCGCCGAAGGCGGCGAGCTGGAAGTAGGCGACGATCGGGTCGTGGTCCGCCAGGCGCGCGACGGTCGTGCCGTCGTTCCTCGCGGTCTCCGGGAAGTCGGCGTTGATCCGCGGGTGCTCGACCCGGCGGGCCGAGGTGGCCGCGATCAGCGCCTGGTTGACCACCACGTGGTCGAGCGACTGGGCGTTGCCGTCGAAGATGAACGAGTAGCGGTCGGCGGCCGGCGCGGTGTCGGACAGGTTGTCCAGGTCCGGGTTGACCAGGTCGACGCCGTCGCCGGGCACGGCCGTCTCGTTGTCCGGGGACGGGGTGCCCTCGATGACCCCCATGGAGTCGCCGAGACCGTCGTTGAACTCGAAGGCGTTGAAGTCGCCCACCAGCACGATCGCCTCGGCGGGGTCGGCGGTCTGCCGCGCCTGGACGAGGTTGGCCAGGAACTCGGCCTGCGCCTGGCGCTTGCGGCGGACGCGGTCCCCCTCGGTTGTCAGGCCGTTCGGGGCGTTGCTGTTGGAGCCGTTGAGCGAGCGCAGGTGGTTGACGATCACCGTGACGGGGAAGGCGCCGCCGTCCGGATCGTGGACCACCGCCTCGAGCACCAGCGAGGGCCGGTCGTTCAGGAGCCGCGCCGTATTGTCGCTCGGGTCGATCCAGGTCGTGGTCTTGCCTTCCTGGGTCACGGCGACGACCTCGACCCGGGGCGTGGCACCCACGACCGGCGCGGTCTTGACCAGGAAGCCGACGTCGATGCCGCCGACGTCGTTGCCCTCCTCCAGGTAGGCGACGTACTGCGGGTCGGGCTGCGAAGCGGCGACGGCGTCGGCGCTGATGCGGGTGGCGAGATCCTGGAGGACGGTCAGGTTCTCGGCCTCGACGATCCCCAGGATGTCGGGGGTCCGGAGGTAGTCGAGGATACCGACCGCGGCCTTGTCGAGCCGCTTGTCATAGGCGGCGGCGGTCAGCACCGGCTCCCCGATCGCGGGGTCGTTGACCGTGTCGAAGAACCGCTCCAGGTTGTAGGCGGCGACGGTGAATTCCCGTTCGCCTGGCGCCGCGACGGCGATGGGCGTGGGGCCGCCGGCGACCGACGGCGGGGTTGCCGGGTCGGGCAGGACGGTGTAGGTGCGGAACGAGTAGTCGAGCGGTCCGACGAGGTTGGTGACCAGGGCGCCGGCGCCGGCGTCGATCACGGGCCCGCCGGTCTGGCCGTCGCTGTCGACGCGGATGCGCTCGGGGTTGGAGTCGAAGCGCGGGATCGGCGGGATCGAGCCGGACGGCGGCGGATCGGGAGCCTGGATGCCCGCCTCGCGGAAGGGCCGGGCGACGCCGGTGACCACGCCGAAGAAGACGCCGCTCGAAGTGGCGGTCGCGTTCGCCTCGTTGACGTTGCCGAGCGTCGGACCGACGACGGTGAGCGAGGCGACGCTGACGCGCATCCCCTCCACCCGCTCGAGCTGGTCGAAGGGACCCGCGGGGTCGGGGAAGGTGGCGGTGAGAGGCACCGGCACCGGCAGCGGGTGGCCGCCCGAGATCAGGACCACGGTCGGCGAGGTCAGCTCCGTCAACGGCGGCTGGAGCGGGTCCTGGGTGGGCACGAACTCGGCGACGGTGCCGGTGACCTGGACCAGGTTGCCGACCGCGGCGGCGGCCGGCGGCGCGCCGCTGGTGAAGACCAGGATGCCCTCGGAGGTCGCGGGGTCGGCGTCGACGGTGGCGTCGGGCTCCTGGATGAAGAAGCCGTTGTTCCTGACGCCGGTGACGATGCCGCGGGTGGTCACGCTGGCGCCGACGATCGGCGAGCTTCCCCCAGGCCCCTGGATGTCGTGGATCGGCGTTACCGTCACGTCGTCGTTGTTGATCGTGCCGGTCCCCTGGCCGTCGCTCACGTTCGCGCCGACGACGCTGGTGACGTTGACGAAGAAGGTCTCGTTGGCCTCGGCCGTGGTGTCGCCGTTGACGGTGACCTGGAAAGCGTAGGTGGAGCTGCCGGCCGGGATGGTCTGCCCGGTCAGCGAATTCGCCACGTAGTCGTTGTTGGCTGTGGTGGCGGTGTTGTCGGCGGTAGCGATGTCGAAGGTCACGCCGCCCGGTCCGGCGGGGGCGGAGAGGCTGACGGTGAACAGGGCGGTGACCGTGCCGCTGTTCCCTTCGGTGACCGTGTCGTTGTTGATCGAGAGCGAGATCCCGGCGACGCAACTCGCGGTGTGACTGCCCAGGCCGTCGAAGGTGTCATTGGCGAAGCTGTCCCACTCCGTGGCCGGATTGAAGGCGTCGCTCGGGTTGGTGTCGCCCTGGCAGACTGTGGTCTTGCGGCGGAGCGTGTTGTCGGCCGTGGAGGTGAGGCCAGTGCCCCATTCGGTCCCCGGGTCGAAACCGACCTGGCCGATGACGTCGAGGATGGGCCCGGCAGCGCCCCCCTTGCGAAGCACGACCGCGTCGTCGCCGTTGTACCAGCCTGAACCGTTGGTCTGGTCCGCCTGGGTGATGATGGCCGCTACGGAGCTCGACTGGGCTGCGACGAAGACGTCGCCGGCAGCCACCGTGCCTGTGAGAGTGATCGTCAGGCCGGCCGTCGCGCTGCCGTTGAAGTAATACTGGAGTATGTAGTTTCCCGTGGAGAGATTGATCGCGGCGCCGGTGCCGTTGTAGATCTCGACGGCCTTGTTGTTCGACGAGCCCTCGATGTATTCCGAGATGAACAGGTCCGTAGGCTGGGCCACGGCGCGCGGCGCTCCGAGCAGAACAGTGGCGACGAGGATGAGCAGAGCGACTTTGACGGGCCGGAGAGCCTGAGCCATGTGTATCCCCTCCAGGAGATAGAGACCAGCCAGACGCCCTCATCGGGGCGGCGGCAATTCGTTCGGATCTGTGCGCGGGAGTTTAGCGCGATTGGGAGGACTGTGGGTGACTTCGCCGTGACATGGGGCGGCGAGTCAGGGCGTGGGCAGCACCCGCAGCCCGAAGCGGCGTTCGACCTCCAGCTGGAGGTCGAGCTCGATCTCTTCAGGAGGTGGCGCCGGCCACGGAGGCGAACCGGCGGGGCCGAAGAGCGCGATCCCTGAGAGGTGTTGCGAGGGATCGTGACGCAGGAGATACCGGACGCCGTCGAAGCCCGCGGCGGCGAAGGCGGCCGCCCAGCGTTGGGTAATCCTGTAGTCCGGAGTGGAATGGACCTCGGCGGTAAGCCCGAACTCCCGACTCCGGCTCGAGGCGCAGTCGGCGAGGAGGGCTTCTTCGACGGTCAGGCGGGAGAGGCGTCTCACCTCGATCTCCTGCTCAGGGATCAGGGACACGCCGCGGAACACCTCCAGAAAACAACCCTCCGGCTCCATGGCCAGATAACAGGTACCTCGCCCACTCTCCGCCGGCAGGTCGAAGCGTCCGGAGCCGTCGCTCGAAAACCACCAGGGGCTCAGATCCGCCCGATGGATGCGGGAGAGCTTCGCCTCGCGTAGGTGCAGGCTTGGAAAGCCGGCGAGCCGAGCCGGCGGAGGAGTTAGAGAGCTGGCGCTCAGCTTACCGGGCGAGACGGGCGGCGACACGGCGCGCCGCCTCGAAGAGAGGCTCCGGCTCACGACGCGACCGCAGCCAGGCGGTCGGCGTCTCCCCCTCCAGGAGGTCCTGGGGGCTCACGAACCAGGAGGCGATGGTATACGGGCTCTCGACCGCGCCCGCGAAGATCTCGAGGACCCTCGGGACCTCGGCGTAAGGGCGGCCGCCAGGGCCGAACTGGAAAGCTGGGTAAAGCTTGCGGCCACCGGACGCTTCCAGCGCCAGCAGCCGGCCACGCCGGGCGAGATCGCTGACCGCCTGCCGGCTACCCACGTTGAGCAGGGTCCGGGTCTGGTCCATGTCGAACAGAGGTCCCAGATGCCGTCCCCAGACCGCTTCGGACGCCGCCAGCAGAGCCGCTCTCCGGCCCAGAGCAGCGGGATCTCCGAAGTCTGGTGCGTCGTCCTGACGCTCCAACTCCTCCAAGGTCTTCTCGAAGGCTCGGGCGGCGATGGCGGCGTGTGACATGGGATCAATCTAGAGCGTCAAGACCGTCAAGTCAAGATCGTCCAAAGAGTATACGATCGAGCTCCCCTGCTCGCTTCCGGGGCCGAGGCTCACCTCTTCTTTATGACGCCCGCCGGTGGGCGCGTACGCCGGTTCCCTTTGTAGGCCGTGGCTCCGGGGCGTGTCCGGGGTCGCGGCCGGCTTCTTTTTAGGGCATGATTCGCAGCGCATGATCGAACGCTGGGCTTTTGGGGTGGCGTCGGGCGCGGTCGCCCGGGCGCGGATGACGGTCCTAGTGGCGCTCGCCGTCGTCCTGGCGGCCGCTCCGGGCCTGCTGCGCCTGGATCTGCGGACCGATGGCCGCGCCCTGGTGGCGCCGGACGACCCGGCCGTGGTGCTCGACGCCCGGATCCGCGGCCACTTCGGGCTGCGCGACCCGATCGCGGTCCTGCTCGAGACCTCGCATCCCGACGGCATCTGGAACCCGGAGACGCTGCGCCGCCTGCGCGGCATGACCGAGGCGCTGGCGCGGCTCCCCGGGGTCGGCCCCGAGCACGTGGTGAGCCTGGCGACCGAGAAGCGCGACAAGGTCTACCCCGGCACGCTCAATTTCATGCCGTTCCTCGACCCGCCGCCCGAGACGCCCGAGCTGGTCGACGCGGCCCGCTCGGACGTCGCCGCGGTCGGCATCCTCACCGGCACGCTGCTGAGCGCCGACGGCAAGGCGGCGACGGTCCTGGTCGGCGTGCCGCCCGGTCCGCCGGGGGAGGTCGACCGCGTCGCCCTCTACCGGCGGGTCGAGACTCTGGTGCGGCCGTTCGAGTCGGAGACCGACCGCCTCTCGGTGGTCGGCGCGCCGGTCGCGGAGGCCCTGCTCGGCACCCACATCCTGGAGGACCTCCGGCGGCTCATCCCCATCGCCGTGGGCGCGATCGCGCTCGCCATCTGGATCGCCTGCCGCCGCGCCTGGGCGGTGGCGCTCGCCCTGCTCAAGGTGGGGGCCGTCCTGGTCTTCACCTTCGGGCTGATGGGGTGGGTCGGCTCGCCGGTGCGGCTCACCTCGGCCATGCTGCCGGTGCTGCTGACCACCATGGTCCTCGCCGACGAGATCCATCTCCTCTTCCGCTACCAGCGCCGGTTGGCCGAGGGTGGGGACGGACCGTACCCCGGACCGCTGCTCGAGACCATGCGGCAGATGGCCCGTCCCATGGTGCTGACGGCGTTCACCACCGCGATCGGCTTCTTCTCGCTGATCGCCTCGCCGCTGCCGGCGGTGCGGTCGCTGGGCCTCTTCGCCGGCCTCGGCATCCTCGCCGGCCTGCTCTGGGCGCTGACCTTCACCCCGGCGGCGCTGCGGCTGCTCGGCCCCGCCCGCATGGCGCGGCCGGTCTCCTCGCCGGCGTCCGGCCGCTTCACGCTGCGCGCCCTGGCGCCGCTGGTCCGGCGGCCGAAGCCGACGCTCGCCGTGCTGCTGCTGGTGACCCTGGCGGCAACGGCCGGGCTCACCCGGCTGGAGGTGCAGGACAGCTGGATCGACGGCTTCGCTCCGGAGAGCGCGTTCCGGCGCGCCACCGACCGGGCGGACGCGAAGCTCCTGGGCACCCACCTGCTGCTCGTCCAGATGACGTTCGAGGCCAAAGGGGAGGTGCCGAGCGGCTTCGTCCGCCAGGGACCGCTGCTCGACCCGGCGCGGCTCGCTTCGATCGGCCGCTTCGAGGAGTACGTGCGGCGGCTGCCGGGCGTCGGCGGCGTGCTCGGCGCCCACAGCCAGCTGACCACGGTCCACTACCTGTGGATGGCGCGGCGCGAGGGGGCACGCTCCCTGCCGGAGTCGCCGGAGCGGGTGGAGATGCTGATCGACCGTTTCGACATGGCGCGCGGCGAGGCGCGGCGGCGCGAGGTGGTGGACGACGACATGCGCCGGGCGATGGTCACCGTCTTCCTCAAGCACGCCAACTACCAGGACACCGAGCGGCTCATCCAGGCCATCCGCCGCTACGAGCGCGAGCGGCTCGCCCCGGCCGGGGTGCGCCTCCACTTCGCCGGCGACGTGGCGGTCAGCCAGAGCATGATCCCGAGCATCGTCGAGACCCAGGTCTCGTCGCTGGCGATCACCCTGCTCGGCGCCTTCCTGGCGGTGGCGCTGTTCTGGCGCTCGGCGCGGGCCGGCCTCTGGGTGCTCGCCCCCTGCGCGGTCGGGGTGCTCTGGGTGCTGGGAAGCATGGGCTGGCTCGGCGTGCCGCTCGGGGTGGCGACGTCGATGTTCTGCGCCATCGCCCTGGGGCTGGGCGACTACGCCGTCCACTTCCTGGAGGAGGTGGCGCGGGCCGCCGACGAAGGGCATCCGGAGCCGGCGCTCCACGGCGTCGAGGTCGCCGGGCCGTCGATCGTCGCCGACACGCTGGCGATCGGCTTCGGCTTCGGGCTCCTGACGCTGTCGCAGGTGCCGGCCAACGCCCGGCTCGGCGGGCTGGTGGCCGCCGCCCTGGCGGCCAGCTGCGTGCTGACGCTGGTCGGGCTGGGAGCGCTGTTGACCTGGCTGCGGCGCTACCCGCGCGCGGGGACCGGCACTGGTATCAACCCGGATGCAGGGGAGGGGAGTGCCCTTCCCCTGGGTACGCGGG
>JBKKAU010000674.1:0-17403 GCA_046714475.1 Thermoanaerobaculia bacterium | reverse complement strand
CCCCCGGCCGGGGGAGGCGGCGGGGTGGTATCCTGACGTCGATGTCGATCGTCCCTTCCGGGGCCGCCGTACTGGCCGAGGCGGAACGTTCTTTGCACGTTCATGCGCGCGTGGTGCTGTGCCAGATCGTGCGCGCCGAGGGGTCGACCCCCGGCAAGGTGGGATGGAAGCTGCTCGCGCGGCCGGACGGCTCGTGTTTCGGCAACCTGGGCGGCGGCGCGTTCGAGGCGCTGGTCAAGACCGATGCCCTGCTCAAGCTCACGAACGGCCATGTCGGCGACGCATCAGAGGTCAAGCGGTACTATTTCACCGAGACGGCGGTCCAAGGAGAGCCCACGGGCATGGTCTGCGGCGGCATGGCCGAGGTCTTCCTGGACGTGATGGAGGCGGCGCCGTTGCTGGTGATCTGCGGCGGCGGTCCGGTCGGGCAGGCGCTCGCCCGGGCCGGGAGCCTGGCCGGCTTCGAGAACCTGATCTCGGAGGACCGTCCGGAGTTCCGGAGCCCGGACCTCTTCCCGGCCGAGACGCGCTTCGCCGCGGTCGGCCGCGACTACGCCGAAGGCTTCCTGCAGCCGTTCCGGCACCGCGACCTGTACGTGGCGGTCGTCTCGCGCTGCTGGGAGACGGACGTCGCGGCGCTCGCCTCGGTGCTGCGCCAGGCGCCGCCGCGGCTGCGCTACCTCGGGCTCATGGGGAGCCGGCGCAAGGTGGCGCGGGTACGCCAGGAGGTCGCCGCTCGGGGCTTCGACCTGGCCGCAACACAGCTTCACGCTCCCATCGGGCTGCCCATCGGCGGCGACAGCCCGGGGGAGATCGCCATCTCGATCCTTGCGGAGATCATCGGGGCTCGTTATGAGACGTCGGACCATGCGGATGCTTGACCGGATCCTCTTCTCTCTCCTGCTGCTGGCGCTGCTGGCGCCGCCAGCGACTACTCCTTTGCAGGCCGCCGGCACGGCCGGCTGGCGGCCGGTGCCGATCTGGGGCGCCGACGTGCGCACGCTGGTGATCCATCCCGAGGACCCCGACCTGGCCCTCGCCGGCACTTCGGCCGGCCAGGTCTACCTCTCGCGGAACGGCGGCAAGACCTGGAACGACGCCGGCCCGGCGCTCCCCTTCCCCGGCTGGGTGGTCGGCGGCCTGCGTTTCGACCCGAACCGCCCGTCGCGGCTCTGGGCCTCCCTCTGGGGGATCTGGGGGAGCGGCCACGTCACCTACTCGGACGACCTCGGCAAGACCTGGATCGCCCGCGGCAAAGGCCTCCCCAACGAGCCGGTCTACACCCTGGCGCTGGTGCCGGGCCGCGAGGGGCGCCTTTACGCGGGCACCCTGTCGGGCGTCTGGGGGAGCGAGGACGGCGGCGAGAGCTGGCGCCGGCTGACCGGCGACCTCCCCGAAGCCCAGAAGGTCACCAGCCTGCTGGTCGACGCCGGCCAGCCGGACACGGTGATCGCCGGCACTTGGCGCCGCGCCTACCGCAGCGACGACGGCGGCCGCACCTGGGCCGGCATCTTCGAAGGCATGGTGCTCGACTCGGAGGTCTTCAGTCTGACCCCGGTCCCGGGCCGGCCCGGCGAGATCTGGGCCACCACCTGCGGCTGGGTCTACCGCACGCTCGACCGCGGCGGCAAGTGGGAGCGCTTCAAGGAGGGGTTCACCGAGCGCCGCACCAAGAGCTTCGCCGTCCTTCCCGACGGACGGCTGCTCGCCGGCACCGTCGGCGGCCTCCACCTCTCGGAGGACGGCGGCAAGACCTGGAAGCTGCAGAGCGATCCGGCGCTGACGATCTACGCCGTCGCCCACCATCCGGCCCGACCCGGCCGGGTGCTGCTCGCCACGGAAGGCTCCGGCGTCTGGGCCTCGGACGACGGCGCCGCGACCTTCCGCCGCGCCAGCTCCGGCATGACCAACACCCGCGTCTCCGCCCTCGCCCGGGCCGGCGACGACGTGTTCGTCGCCTTGAGCCACGCCGGGCCGCTGTCCGGCGTCTACGTGTCGCGCGACCGCGGCCGGAGCTGGGCCGCGGAGTTCGCGCCGCTCCCCACCGTGCTCGACTTCGCGGTACACAACGGCCTGGTCTTCGCCGCCACCGAGCGCGGGCTCTACGAGCGCCGCGGCACGGGCTGGTTCCGCCTCAAGGAGGTCGGCGACGGCCGGGTCGAGCAGATCCTGTCCGACGGCGACCGGCTGGTGGCGCGGACCCCGTCGGCGCTCTTCGAGCGGGTCGGCGGCCACTTCAAGCCGAGCCCGTTCAAGCACGGCCCGCCGCGCTCGGCCGCCTTCTTCGAGGACGCCCTGTGGGTGAGCGACGGCAAGGGCCTCTACCGCCTGACCCAGGAGGCGAACGACACCGTCCCCGCGCCGTTCGCCGGCGGCCGGCTCTACCGTCTCCAGGACCAGCTCCTGCTCTGGGGCTCGGGCGGCGCCTGGGTGCGCGGCGGCCCCGAGTCGCTCTGGGTCGAGCTGACCGAGAAACCCTCGCGGGTCCTCCCGACGGGCCACGCCCGCTACTCCGCCCTGATGGTCAGCGGCGAGACCGCCCGCATCTACGACCGCCAGGCGCGCAAGTTCCGCATCGTCGAAGTCCCCGTCCCCGCCCGCGACATCTCCTCCGCCCTGGTCGTCGACGGCAAGCTCCTGCTGGGGACCTCCGGGTATGGGCTGCTGATCCGGGCGCTGGAGTGGGACGAGCCCACGGCGGGCACGGTCGCCGTGGCCGGCGGCCAGGGGGACTGAGGGCGGCCTTCATCTGGCCCGGGGTGCCCATCCCGGAGAGGTCTACGGCAAGGAGGTCTTATGACCTGGAATCGGGTGATCGCACTGTCAGCCGCGATCGCATCTCTGCTCGGGAGCGTGGCCTCGGGGGAGGAGAAGCCAGTGCGGACACCGGTGTTCCTGAACCACTTCTACGTCGTCCTCGACGGCCCTACCTACAAGGACGTCGAGCGGAGCCCGTTCCTGCGCCAGGAATTCGCCGCGACGGAGACGCGCACGACGGTCCGCACCGATCGTTCGTATACCGGCTTTTACTTCTACGGCACCAACACCTACTTCGAGTTCTTCGACGGCTCGGCTCCCGGCTCGGCGGCGTTCACCGGCGACGGTCTGGCCTTCGGGGTCGATCAGGCCGGCGGGCTGCGGGCGCTGGGCGAAGGGCTCTTCATCGGTCCGCAGCCGATCACCCGGCTCTATGAGGGGAAGCAGGTCCCCTGGTTCCACATGGCCGGGTTCAAGGGCCTCCCCGAGAGCTCAGGCCTGGATGTCTGGCTCATGGAGTACCACCCGAGCTTTCTGGCCGAGTGGAACCCCCGGCCCGGGAGCTCGGGCCAGGGGGTGACTCGCAAGGAGATCCTGCACCGCTACGTCGCCGTGCTCAAAGACGTCCCCGCCAAGCCTTTGCTCGAAGACGTGACCGCCTTGACGATCGCCGTCGACGAGCCGTTGCGCCAGAAGCTCGCCGGGCTGCTCGAGCCGTTGGGCTACAGCGCGCGGCAGGAAGGCGGCGCGACCGTCCTGAAAGGTCCCGACGCGGAGCTCCGCCTGGTCCCCCAGACCGAGACGGCGCGAGGCATCCGGGAGATCACGTTGCGGGTCCGGGAGCGGCCGAAGGGGCAGAACGAGCTCCGGTTCGGGCCGAAGTCGGTTTTGAAATTCCACGACAACGGGCTCGCCACCTGGTCTTTCTGAGAAGGAGCTGTCATGTCCGACCCCGCATCATCGATAGCGCGTCCGATCGATCCAGGGGTCCGCATCGGCCATGTCCATCTCAAGGTCGCCGACCTGGAACGGTCCCTCGCCTTCTACTGCGACGTCCTCGGCTTCGAGCTGACGCAACGCTATGGGCCAGGCGCGGCGTTCATCTCGGCGGGCGGGTATCACCACCACATCGGGCTGAACACCTGGGAGAGCCTGGGCGGTCCGCCGCCTCCCCCGGGTACGACGGGGCTCTACCATCTGGCCATCCTCTATCCGACGCGCGCCCTGCTCGCCGATGCCCTGCGCCGGCTGGTGCGGGCGGGTATCCAGCTCGACGGCGCCGCCGACCACGGCGTCAGCGAGGCGCTCTACCTGCGGGACCCCGACGACAACGGCGTGGAGCTGTATTGGGACCGCCCTCAGGAGGTGTGGCCGCGCACGCCCGAAGGGGCAGTGGCGATGTACACCCGGGCGCTCGACCTCGAAGGCCTGCTGGGGGAAGCTTCAGGGTGAGCCGTCCATTTGCCCCGTCCCGGCCAATCCAATAAAGTCGCCCCCGCATCCTGAGACTGGGAGGAGATTGCGATGCCTGAGACCATCCTGGTGGAACGCGAAGGCCGCGTGGCCATCCTGACCTTCAACCGTCCCGACAAGCTCAACGCCCTGAACGACCAGGTCCGTATCGACCTCCTCGAAGTCCTGGGCCAGATCGAGACCGACGACAACGTCGGCGTGGTGGTCCTGACCGGCGCCGGCGAGAAGTCGTTCATCGCCGGGGCTGATATCGGCGAGTTCGCCGGCCGCACGCCGTTCGACCAGCGCCACGCTATGCGCAGCCCGCGCATCTTCGATGTCATGTCGAGCTTCCCCAAGCCGGTCATCGCCATGATCAACGGCTTCTGCCTGGGCGGCGGCTGCGAGCTCGCCCTCTCCTGCGACCTGCGCATCGCCTCGGAGAAGGCGCGCTTCGGCCAGCCGGAGATCAACCTCGGTCTCATCCCGGGCGGCGGCGGCACGCAACGCCTGTCCCGGCTGGTCGGCGTCGGCCACGCGATGCGGCTGATCCTCTCCGGCGACATGATCGGCGCCGCCGAGGCGAAGGAGATCGGCCTCGTCGAGATGGTCGTGCCGCACGAGGAGCTGCGCGCCAGGACCCTGGAGCTGGCCGGGAAGATCGCCGGCAAGAGCCCGCTCACCGTCAAGGTCGCCAAGGAGGCGGTGCGGGCGAGCCAGAAGATGTCCATCGAGGAGGGCATCGCCTACGAGCGCGACCTCTTCTGCCTCTGCTTCTCGACCGCGGACAAAGAGGAGGGCGTCAAGGCTTTCCTGGAGAAGCGGCCGGCGCAATGGACCGGACGGTAACCCCCATGGAGACGACGACGGTGACCTCCCCACATCAGGACTTGCTGGCGCTGCGCTCCGAGTTCCCGATCCTGGAGCGCGCGACCTACCTGATCAACAACTCGCTGGGGGCGATGCCGCGCGGCGTCGAGGACGAGCTCGCCACCTTCACCCGCGAGTGGGGGGAGCGCGGCGTCCGCGCCTGGCACGAGGGGTGGTGGGAGATGCCGGTCACCACCGGCGACCTGCTCGCCCCGCTCCTCGGCGTCCAGCCCGGCGGCGTCTCCATGCACCAGAACGTCGCGGTCGCGGCGGAGGTCTTCTTCTCCTGCTTCGACTACCCGCCGGAGAGGAACCGCATCGTCTACACCGAGCTGAACTTCCCCAACGTCATGTACCTGGCCGAGGGGGAGCGCAAGAAGGGGGCCGAGATCGTCACGGTCCCCTCGGACGACGGCATCGGCGTGCCCACCGAGCGGCTGCTCGCGGCGATCGACGAGCGTACCCGGCTGGTGCCGGTCTCCCACACGCTGTTCCGCAGCGCCTTCGTCCAGGACGCGGCGGCCATCGCCCGGCGCTGCCGCGAGGTCGGGGCGGTCCTGCTGCTCGACGTCTACCAGTCGACAGGGGTCGTGCCTTTGGAGCTGGAGGCCTGGGGAGTGGACGCGGCGGTGGGCGGATCGGTCAAGTGGCTCTGCGGCGGCCCGGGCGCGGGCTACCTCTGGATACGGCCGGACCTCGCCGAGACACTCTTCCCGAGCTTCGCCGGCTGGCAGGCCGACGCCGAGCCGTTCGCTTTCCGGCCGGGCCCCATCCGCCACGCCCCCAACCCCTGGCGCTTCCTGACCGGCACGCCCAACGTCCCGGCCCTCTACTCCTGCCGGGCGGGCTACCGGATCATCGCGAGCGTGGGGACGAAAAAGATCCGCGAGCGGTCGCTGGCGCTGACCGACCACCTCATCGCCGCGGCCGAGGACGCCGGCTTCGAGGTCCGCACCCCCCGCGAGCACGAGCGGCGGGGCGGCACGGTCTCGATCTGGCACCCGGACGCCGAGCAGCTCTGCCAGGAGCTGATCGCCCGCGAGATCGTCTGCGACTTCCGCCCACGCGCCGGCATCCGCCTGTCCCCGCACTTCTACAACACCGAGGAGGAGTGCGACCACGCGGTCCGGACGTTGCGCGAGCTCGCCGGCTGAGATTCACCCGCAGCAGGCCGACGCCCGCCCAACCGCCTTGCTGGCCAGCGTGACCAGCGCCGGACCGCAGCAGACCTCTTCCACCGCTTGCTTGAGAGGTCCGAGCGTGCAGACGCCGGTCTCGGGCAGCTCCAGATGGACCTCCCGGGCGCTCTCCCAGTCGCCGGCCAGGGCGCTCACCACGGAGCGTACCTGCTCGTAGCCGGTCCGCAGGAGGAACGTCGGGGCGCGGCCATAGCTCTTCATCCCGAGGATGTAGAGGCCCTCCTCAGGGTGCTTGAGCTCCTCGGCCCCGTGCGGCCGCACCGTACCGCAGCTGTGCAGGTTGGGGTCGATCAACGGCGCCAGGGTCGACGGGCTCTCCACCGCCGGGTCGAGGTCGAGCCGCAGCTCGGAGAGGATGGAGAGGTCCGGCCGCGCGCCCGTGACCACCACGATCTCGTCGATCCCGGTCAGGGTCTCCCTCTCGCCGACCACGATCAGCCCGCTCTCGCCCCGGACCACCTGGAGCGCCCGGAACCCGGTCACCAGCCGGACCGCCCCGGAATCCACGAGCTGACGCAGCCGCAACCCCAGGAGGCCGCGCGCCGCCAGCTGGTCGTTCTCGCCGCCGCCGAAGAGCCGGCCGGCCGACGGGCGGCGGACCGCCCAGAGGACGGACGTGCCTGCGGCTTCGCCCGCCAGCGTCGTCAGATCCTGGATGGCGTTGAAGGCCGAGTGGCCGCTGCCCACCACCAGGATCCGCCGGCCGGCGTAACGCTCGCGGTGAACCCCCAGCACGTCCGGGATGCCGTAGAAGATCCGGTCCGACGCCGCCCGCTCGCCCGGAGCCGGGATGCCGCTCGCCCCCAGCGGGTTCGGACGGCCCCAGGTCCCCGAGGCGTCGATCACCGCGCGGGCCGTCACGGCCTCCTCACGTCCCTCCGCCGTCTCGATCATCACGAGGAAAGGAGACGTCTCCCGGCCCTTGGACTTCATCTTGTCGAACCCGGCCCGGCTCACCGCCGTCACCCGCGCGCCGAGGCGGATGTGCGGCCGCAGCTCCGGCGTCCCGGCGAGCGGAGCCAGGTACCGATCGACCAGCTCCCCACCCGTGGGGTAGGCCTGGGGGTCCGGCTCCCGCCAGCCGCGAGCCCGCAACAGCGCGGCCGACGCCGGATCCACGTTGTACTCCCAGGGGGAAAACAGACGCACGTGCGCCCACTGGCGGATGTTCGCGCCCACCTCGGCGCCGGCCTCCAGCACCACCGGGACTTCGCCGCGCGAGAGAAGATGGGCCGCCGCGGCTAGCCCGATGGGACCGGCCCCGATCACCACGACAGGCAGGCGCCCGGTCTTCGTTGTTGGCTCTTTCTGGTTCATCTCGTCCTCCGTCGCAGCCTCAATGATTCGACTTTACTGGAATCGTTGTAGGGCTGTCAACGCTGTCTTCCCAAGTAGCGCCTTGGGGCGCGAGCCGCACCTATGCCTGTAGAGAAGTCCTGCGGATATTGAGGCCTCGTGCCATTGAAGGGATTTGACGTATACTTCGATCACCATATCGAAGGATCGACAAAGCATCTGGCCAGGGAGCCCTGGCCCTTGTAGTCATGGAGTCTTTTTGAGGTGAAGCCTCCGTCCAAGGTCTTCCTGCTCACGGCCGCCATCGCGACCGGGGCCTTCCTGCTCGCCCTTCTCCTCGTCGCGCGCCTGACCACCGCCTTGGGCGATGCCGAGCTCGCCCGTCAGATCGGCTGGAATCTGCTGGTGATCGCGCTCTCAGCCGGCACGCTCGCCGCCTTCGGCGCCTGGATGGTGGTGCGGCGCATCAACCGGCCGCTGCGCCGGCTCGCGGAGACGATGTCCGAGATGGCCCGCTCCGGCGAGTTGGTCGTGGACTTCCCGAGCGCCGGGGGCAGCAGCGAGGTCCGGCTCATCGAGGAGACCTTCCGCGGCCTGGTCGTCTCTCTCCAGGAGTCGCAGTACGCCCGGGAGCGCTCCTACGTGGAGGCGGTGGGCGCGGTGGTGACCGCCGCGGACGCCCGCGACCACGAAACCGCCGGCCATTCGTTCCGCGTCGCCCTGTACGCCGTGGCGCTCGCCCGCCACATGGAGATCTCGGAGGAGCCGCTCAAGGCGATCGAGTGGGGATCGCTGCTCCACGACGTCGGCAAGATGGTCGTGCCGGACAGCATCCTGCGCAAGGTCGGCCCGCTGACCGAGGACGAGTGGTTCATCATGCGGCAGCACCCGGTCTGGGGGGCGGACATGCTGGCCGAGGTCAGCTTCCTGCAGCCGGCGGCGCTCGACATCATCCTGAGCCATCACGAGCGGTGGGACGGGACCGGCTACCCCAGCCGGCTGGCCGGCGAGGAGATCCCGATGGGCGCCCGCATCTTCGCGGTGGTGGACACCTACGACGCCATTACCTCCGACCGGCCCTACCGGCGGGCCGGCACCCATCAGGCCGCCCTCGCCGAGTTGCAGAAGGTCGCCGGCGCTCAGCTCGACCCGCGGGTGGTCGAGGCCTTCCTCCAGCTCCCCGAGGTCGAGGTCCGCCGCCTGCGGGAGCGCTGCAGGCACGTCCACCCCGGCCTGCGCATTCCCACCGACTTGCTCGACTTCCTGGCCGCCGGCCAGACCGACGCGCAGCGACGGCGCGGCGCCGGTTAGGGGATTCCGTACCGCTTCCGCTTCTCCCAGAGGGCCTTGCGGCTGATGCCGAGCAGGTCGGCCGCATGGCTCTGATGGCCGCGCGTGTAGGCCAGAGCGGCGCGGATTTGCTCCTTCTCCACCTCGAGCAGAGGCCGCGGACGGTGCTCCAGGAGGTCGCCGGGAGGCCGTGGGTCGAGCTCCGCCTCGTCGGCGAGGATCACGGCGCGCTCGAGCACGTTGCGGAGCTGGCGGAGGTTGCCCGGCCAGGGGTACTCCTCGATCCAGAGGAGCGCCTTGATCGTGAGCGAGAGGCCGGGACGGCCGAAACGCTCGCCGAGGTCGGCGAGAAGATGGGAGAGGATCGCGGGGAGGTCCTCCCGGCGCTCACGCAACGGCGGCAGCCGGAAGACCAGGACCTCCAGACGGTAGAAGAGGTCGGGACGGAAGGCGCCGCGCTCGACCCGCCGGGGCAGATCCTCGGGACCGATGGCGAGGAAGCGCACTTCGGCGCCGGCCTCGACGCCGCCGAGCGGGGCGTAGCGGCGCTCGGCGATCAGGCGCAGCAGCTTCGGCTGGGCGGCGAGCGGCAGCTCCTCGACGTGGTCCAGCACCAGCGTCCCGCCTTCGGCCTGGGCGACCCGCCCTTCGCTCGCGCGCTCCGCGCCGGTGAAGGCGCCGGGCCGGTAGCCGAAGAGCTCGCTTTCGAAGAGGGTGCTCGGGACCGCGGCGGGGTCCACCTCGACCAGGGGCGCCCCGGCGCGCGGGCTGGCGCCGTGGAGGGCGCGGGCGAACGTCGAGCGGCCGGTCCCCGGCTCGCCCAGGATCAGGATGGGGGCGTCGGTCGCGGCGGCCCGCTCCGCTCCCCGCAGCCCCTGAGAGAGGGCCGGGAAATCTCCGATCAACCGGGAGAGCGAGAGAGGGGCCGCCGTCACGGGCGGAATTCTGCGGTCACGTCGGGGGCATCCCCCCAGAGGCGCTCCAGCCCGTAGAAACGCCGGGTCTCCTCCTGGAAGATGTGGACCACGAGGTCGCCGTAGTCGAGCAGCACCCACTGGGCGCGGTTGTACCCCTCGACATGGAGGGGGCGCACGCCTTCGGAGCGCAGGGCCGCGTCCACCGCGTCGGCGATGGCCTGGACCTGGCGGTCGCTGGTGCCGCTGCAGATCACGAAATAGTCGGTGAAGTCCGTGACCTTCTCGAGGTACATGACCTTCAGCTCGACCGCCTTGCGGTCTTCCGCGGCCGAGACAGCTTCACGAACTCTGGACCTGGTGTCGGAAAGGGTCTTGGTTGCAGGTGCGTTCATCGGTATAAATCGTATTTTTGCACGTAACGTGCCACCCGGTCCGGGACCATCCCGGCGGGGGGAGCCTCGCCGCGCGCGAACAGCGCTCGCAGACGCGTCGAGGAGATGTCGACCGGCGGCTGGCGCAGGAGGTGGACACGGTCCGACTGCGCCAGGGCCGCCGGCTCGGGAGCGAGCCCGGCCTCTTCAAAAGTCCATCCCGGACGGGCGAGGACCACGAGGCGCGCCGCCGCCGCGAGGTCCCGCCAGCGGACCCAGAGCGGCAGGTCGGCGAACGAGTCCCCGCCGATCAGGAGGTGGATCTCGGCGTCCGGCAAGACCCGCTGGAAATGCTCGACGGTCTCGATCGTATACGCCGGCCGGCCGAGGGTCAGCTCGTGCGGCGAGACGTAGAGCCCTTCTTCATCGAGCAACGCCAGCTCCACCATGGCGTAGCGGGCGTATGCCGGGGCGAGCTGGCGGCCCGGCTTGTGCGGCGGCACCGCGGTCGGCAGATAGATCACCCGGTCGAGCCCCAGGGCGCGCCGCGCCTCCTGGACGGGCCGGATGTGCCCGTAATGGATAGGATCGAAGCTGCCGCCGAAGAGCCCGATCCTCATCGCTCGAAGGACGGCTCGAAGGACGGCTCGAAGGGCGGCTCGACCGCCGGCTCGACGGGTGCGGCCTCCAGCCCACGCGCCATTTCGGCCACCAGCTTCGGCACCCCTTCATGCGTGGCGGCGCTGATCTCGAGATAGGGCAGCCCGCGCTCGCCGGCCGCCCGCCTCAGCTCCTCCCGCCGCTCCGGCAGGGCGGCGTCGAGCTTGCTGCCGACGATCCGCCGCGGGCGGCGCAGGAGATCGGGGTTGAACGCCTCCAGCTCGCGCTCGACCGTCTCCAACTCCTCGACCGCGCTCCCCTCCGGGTTTGACAGGTCGACCAGGTGGATCAGCACCCGGCAGCGCTCGATGTGGCGCAGGAACTGGATGCCGAGGCCGGCCCCCTGGGCCGCGCCGGCGATCAGCCCCGGCAGGTCGGCGATGACGAAAGGCTCCGAGAGCGGTCCCTCGGCCACCACGCCGAGCTGCGGCACGAGCGTCGTGAACGGGTAGTCGGCGATCTTCGGCCGCGCCGCCGAGACGACGCTGATCAGCGTCGACTTGCCGGCGTTGGGCAGGCCGATGACGCCGACGTCGGCCAGCAGCTTGAGCTCCAGCCGCAGCCGCCGCTCCTCCCCCTCCCGCCCCGGCTCGCAACGACGCGGCGCCTGGTTGGTCGAGGTGGCGAAGCGGGCGTTGCCGCGTCCGCCGTGGCCGCCCGCGGCGACCTGCAGACGCTGGCCCGCTTCCAGCAGCTCGCCCATCTGCTCGCCGGTCTCGGCGTCGTAGGCCACGGTGCCGAGCGGCACCTGGACCTCGAGGTCGTCGCCGCTTTTGCCGGTCCTGTTCGACCCCTCGCCGTGCCGGCCGCGCTCGGCGGGGTAGATCGAAGCGAACTTCAGGTGATAGAGCGTGTTGCGGGCCGGATCGCCGACCAGCCAGACCGAGCCGCCGTGGCCGCCGTCGCCGCCCGAGGGGCCGCCGCGCGGCACGAACTTCTCCCGCCGGAAGGCGACACAGCCGTTCCCCCCACGCCCGGCCCGGACGTGGATCGTGGTTTCGTCGAGGAAGATCAAGGGAGCGGAAGGCTGGGTCGAAGCGGGAGCCGGCGCGGAGCCGGCCCCCCGGTGTCACTCGGCGGTCGCGGTCTCGGGGGCGAGGATGTGCACGAACTTGCCGCGGCGCCCCTTGTCCTGGAAGCGCACGACTCCGTCCATCTTGGCGAAGAGCGTGTCGTCCTTGCCCTGGCCGACGTTCAGGCCGGGGAAGAACTTGGTGCCCCTCTGGCGGACGATGATGGAGCCGCCGGTGACCGTCTGGCCGCCGTAGGCCTTGACGCCCAGGTGCTGCGGATTGGAGTCGCGGCCGTTGCGGCTCGAGCCCTGTCCCTTTTTATGTGCCATGAGCTGTTACTCCTGAAGGCCGGCCGTCCCTAACGGGAGGACGGCAGCTCGATTCCGTCGATGCGGACGCGCAGCAGATCCTGCCGGTGGCCCTTGGTCCGCCGGTAGCCCTTGCGCCGCTTCATCTTGAACACCCGGATCTTCGGCCCGCGCACCTCGCCAACGAGCGACGCCTTGACCAGCGCGCCGTCGATCGCGGGCTTGCCGAACTCCGGACCGTTGTCTCCGGACACCATCAGCACCCGATCGAAGCGGATTTCACCACCTTTTTCTCGGCTTCCCTTGTCACCGGACTCGCCGAGGAGCTCCACGTCGATCACGTCGCCGGGCGCGACGCGGTACTGCTTGCCACCAGTCTCGATCACTGCGAACATGAATACACTCTCCAGAATCGTCGTCCTAGACGCGTGGACGGCGGAAGCTATCACGACAACCCTTTTTGGGTCAAGAAACTTCCCTGGCACGTCCCCTGCTACTCTCTCCCGGCCATGCTCCTGCGCCTCTTCACCTGGGGAACGATGCTCTACCTCCGGCTCCTCGGCGCCCGGCGCTCGCGGGTGCGGCTGGGCGAGGTGTCGCTCGTCTACTACCGGCTCGGGCCGCGGGACGGCGAGCCCTGGGTGCTGCTCCATGGGCTGGGCGCCAACGCCATCAGCTGGTTCGCGGTCGCCCAGGCGCTGCGCCGCGATTGCCGGCTGATCCTTCCCGAGCTCTCGGCGCTCGGCGGCACCCGGACGCCGACCGGCGGGCTCGGCATCGAGGCGGGGGCCGCGATCGCCGCCTGGCTGATCGAGAAGGAGCTCGGCAAGCGACCGGTCACCGTAGCCGGCCTGAGCCTCGGCGGCTGGATGGCGGTCCGGCTGGCGCTCGTCCGGCCCGACCTGGTCGGACGCCTCGTGCTGGTCAACTCCGGGGGGTACCGCGACCAGGACTGGGAGACCATCCGCAGCCTGGTGGACATCGACGACCTCCCCGGGGTCGACCGGCTCTACGACGCCATCTTCGCGCGGGTGCCCTGGCTGATGCGGCGGACGCGCCCCGGCTTCCTCGCCGCCTATACCTCCGCCGCGGTCAAGAGCGTGCTCGCCGAGATCTCCGAGCCGGACACCTTCACCAGCGAAGACCTGGGCCGCATCCAGGTGCCGACGGCGCTGATCTGGGGGGAGCACGACGGTCTCTTCAAGCTGGAGATCGCCCGCGCCATGGCGGCGGTCCTGCCCGGCGCCCACCTCCAGGTGCTGCCGGGCTGCAGCCACGCCGTCCACGTCGAGAGGCCCCGGCTCCTGGTCCAGGCGATCCAGCGGTTCCGGCGCGCTACACTGAAACCGCAGCCCGAACCCGCGGGAGGACGCTCATGGCCAGCCCGGAGTACCTAGTCTGTCTCGAGTGCGAGACGCCCTGCTACAACTTCGAGTGGACCGACGGCAAGATCAGCGAAGTCCTCTGCGCGGCGTGCGGCAACGACGATCCGGAGCAGTTCGCGCTGCCGGAGGACGTCGAAGAGGGTTGAGGCCTAATCCCCGAACAGGATCCCCAACGAGCGCGCCGTCGTCACCAGGGCATCCGTGGGATCGACGTGCTTGATCGCCCGGATCGCATCTTCCAAGGCGCAGTCCTCAACCCGTTCACCCGCAAGCCGGACCATCCGCCCGAAGCGCCCTTCCATGGCGAGGTGGACCGCGCGCTCGCCGAACCGGGTGGCGAGGACGCGGTCGTAGGGCACCGGGCTCCCGCCCCGCTGCACGTGCCCGAGGACGGTGACCCGGACCTCGCAGGAGAGCCGCTGCTCCAACTCGCGCTCCAGCCTCTCGCCGGCCCCACCGAGCCGCGCGGAGCCGGTCAGGGGGTCGCGGGTCCGGAGCGAAGGCTCGCCGCCGCGCGGCGCCGCTCCCTCGGCCACTACGACCACCGACGAGATCTTGCCCCGGTCCTGGCAGCCCTGTACCGCCGCGGCCACGGCCTCGGGTGAGTAGGGGATCTCGGGGATCAGGATGACGTCGGCCGCTCCGGCCACCCCGGCGTGCAGCGCGATCCAGCCGGCGGTGCGCCCCATCACCTCCAGCACCATCACCCGGTGGTGGCTCTCGGCGGTGTCGCGCAGGCGGTCCAGGGCGTCGGTCGCCACCCCGATCGCGGTCCAGAAGCCGAAGGTGTAGTCGGTCGAGGCGAGGTCGTTGTCGATGGTCTTGGGCACGCCGAGGACGTTCATCCCCAACCCGCCCAGCCGGGAGGCGATCGACAGGGTGCCGTCGCCGCCGATGACGATCAGCGCATCGATCTCGGCGCGGCGCGCGTTCTCGATCACCTCCTGGGAACGGTCGACCGGCCCGTCTTCACCCGGATAGGAGAACGGGTTGTCCCGGTTGGTCGTGCCCAGCACGGTCCCGCCCTGGGAGATCAGGTTGCGCACCTGGTCGGAGTGCAGGTGACGGAACCGCCGCTCGATCAGCCCCGAGAAGCCGTCCAGGATGCCGATGGTCTCGACGCCGTAGACCTTCTCGGCGGTGCGCACCACGGCGCGAATCACCGCGTTGAGCCCGGGCGCGTCGCCCCCTCCCGTCAGGACTCCGATCCTCTTCAGTGCCATGGCGCGATTCTACTCCGCGGAGGCCGCCAGCCGGGAAACGCCAAAGATCTAAGCCTACCGCCATAAGATCAATAAGCTTGGCGCGGGCAAGGAGCCGACCCGACTCATGACCTGACATAAAAAAGCTAAGATCTATGAAGATGACCGTTGACATGATCTTAGCTTTGGACTATCATCATCTCAGTTTGAGAGTGGCGGACCGAAGGGCCACCACTTTTAAAAGACCAACTCGGGCCGACTTGCCGGTCCCCGGAGATAAAGAAGAGAAGGAGACTGCCATGTTGAACTCGGTGATTCGTTGGAACCCCGCTTCCGCCTCCCTGTCCAGCCGTGAACCATTCTTCCGCCTGGTCGACAACCTCTTCGCCAACGGCATGAGCGAGGACGTCGCCAACCGGACCTGGACGCCGCCGGTCGACATCCAGGAGACCGAGGAGGGCTATCGCCTGACGGCCGAGCTGCCCGGACTGAGCAAGGAGGACATCCAGATCACCCTCGAGGACAATGTCCTGCGTCTGTCGGGTGAGCGGAAGTTCGAGAAGAACGTCGACAAGGACAGCTATCACCGGATCGAGCGCGTGTACGGCGCCTTTACCCGCGCCTTCACACTGCCGAGCCAGGTCAACGGCGATGACGTCAAGGCCTCGTTCGAGAACGGCGTGCTGACGCTCCTGGTGCCCAAGGCCGAGCAGGCCCGCCCCCGCAAGATCAGCATCAGCTGAGACGATTGCGTTCCTGCTGGAAGCCCCGCCCCTCGGCGGGGCTTTTTGTTTTCAGGCGCGGACCGACGATTCCAGGGCAGGCTGCGAGGCGGCCTCGGACGCTCCGGCCACGGGGATCTCGACCGTCATCGTCGTCCCGGAGCCCAGGGTGCTCCGGACCTCCACCCGTCCGCCATGGCCGCGGGCGATGCGGTCCACGATCGCCAGGCCCAGGCCGGTCCCGCCCTTCCGCGTGGAGTAGAAGAGGTCGAAGATCTTGTCCTGTTCCCCGGGCGGGATGCCGATGCCGTTGTCCGCCAGCTCCAGGGCGACCGTGGAGCCGCGGCGGTAGGCGGCGAGGCGCAGGACCGGCGGCCGGCCCGACTCTTCGGTCGCCGCCAGCGCGTTCTGCATCAGGTTGAGCAGCAGCTGGTTGAGCTGTCCGGGGTCGACCCGGACGCGGGCGCCGCCGCTCCTGTCCTCGACCTCCACCTCGGCGCCGCGCCTGCGGATCTCGGCCGCCAGCACCTCCCGCGCCCGCTCCAGGAGCCAGACCGCCGGGACCTCCTCCAGCTCCAGCGGGCGCGGCTTGGCGTAGGCCAGGAAGTCGGTCGCCAGACGCTCGAGCCGGCTGAGCTCGGAGCGGGTGATCGACAGCAGGCGCTTGCCCGTGGGCGCCGAGCCGTGCTCCTCGATCTCCTCCTCCAGCATCTGCATGTTGAGGCTCAGCGAGTTCAGCGGGTTGCGGATCTCGTGCGCCAGCCCGGAGGCCAGGGTGCCGATGTAGGCCAGGCGCTCGGCCTCCGTCGCCTGCTGCTCCAGCCGCCGGGCCCGCCGCAGCAGCCACCAGATGGCGACATAGGCCGAGACCAGCAGCAGCAGGGTGACCACGCCGATCAGGGTCGCCTGCCGGACCAGATCTTCGCGCAGCACCTCGATCCGTTTCGCCAGCTCCACCGGGTTGATGCCGATTTGCAGCAGGCCGTAGTCGCCGATCGGCACCTGGATTTCCGGCACTTCGTAGGTCGACGTCGACCCCTGTTCTTTCTGCTCGACGCGCTGCGGCAGCTCGAGCGAGCCGACCGGCGGCGGCACCGCCGAGCCGACCGGGACACGGGCTTCGCTGTTGCCCTGGAACACCAGCATGCCGTTCTTGTCGCGGATCTCCACCTGCTGCACGATCGCCCGCTCGCGCAGCACGGAGTCGATGTAGGTCTGGGTCTCGCGCTCGACGGCGACCGCCGTGTAGAGGTCCTTGCCCTGCCTCTCGGCGCGGCGCGCGATCTGCTGCGCCAGGGTCTCGGCCTCCTCCCGGGTCTCGAGCAGCACCCGCTCGACCTCGCGCTCGGAGAGCGAGCGGAAGATCAGCCAGCCGAACAGCGCGAGGTCGCACAGCACGAACAGGCCGAAGACCAGGGACCCGATCAGCAGCCGGCGCGACAGGGTGGATCTCACGACGCGGTCCATGGCACCGGAAAGGATAACAGGTGGGGCTTTCTCTCGCCCGCGCGTCGCGGTACGATGGCCCGACCCCCATGAACGCCAAGATCAGAGCCTCGTCCGTCCGGGCCTTCGCCTCCCTTGCGCTCGCCGTGGTGCTCGCTTCCGGTTGCCGCGGCGGCGAAGAGCCCTCTCCATCCGCCGAGCAGCAGGCAGAAGGCCCCCAGCGCGGCGGCACCGTGGTGACCGGTTGGAACTCCGAGCCTGCCACCGTCAACGAGCTGATCGTGACCTCGAACACCGCCACCAACGAGCTGCTGCACATCCTCTTCCTGCAGCTCCTCGAGGAGCAGCCCGACTTCGAGCAGCGCCCGCCGACGCTCAAGCCCGAGCTCGCCCGCTCCTACGAATTCTCCCCGGACCGCAAGACCGTCACCTTCCATCTCCGCGAGGACGCGGTCTGGAGCGACGGCGTGCCGATCACGGCGGAGGACGTGCGCTGGACCTGGCAGGTCCAGCGC
>JBKKAU010000673.1:0-4401 GCA_046714475.1 Thermoanaerobaculia bacterium | reverse complement strand
GGGGGCGCAGACCCAGGGTCCTTTCTCCGCCGCCGGCGTGTCGACCCCCGCCGGCAGCCGCGCGGGCGCGGCCCACCCGCCCCCCGCGGCCGGCCGCGCTCTATAGATGTCGGCGCCGCCGCTGCCCGGACGGGCGGAGTAGAAGTAGAGGGTGCCGTCCGCCGCGATTGACGGGTGGAGCTCCTGGCCGGGCGAGTTGACCGGGGCGCCCAGGTGGCGCGGCTCCCCCCAGCCGGCGCCGCGACGCTCGACGACCCAGAGGTCGTAGTCGGCGCGGGGGGCGCCGTCCACCGGCCGCGCCGAGCTGAAGAAGATCCGCGAGCCGTCCGGCGAGACCGCGGGGTGGAGGTCGCTGGAGAGGCCGGAGAACGGCGCCACCTCGGGCTCGCTCCAGGTGTCGCCCGTGCGGCGCGAGGTGACGATGGCGCCGAAGGTCCCCGGCAGGCTCATCTTGGTGAGCCAGGCGGTCGAGCCGTCCGGCGAGAACGAGATCCCGGACTCGGCGTCCCGGGTCGAGATCACCCCCTCGCCGAAGACCGGGAGGCCGGACGGGGCCGGCGGCGGAGGAGGAGAGGCGCTCCGCGGGGCTCCGACGCAGGCGGCGAGGAGGAGGAGCCCCAGAAGAGCCCTCACCCCCGTCCCCTCTCCCGCCACCCCGCGCCTCCTCCCCGGGAGAGGGGCGCCACCTCCCTCCCTTCTAACTATCCTGTCCTTCTGCTTCCCCCCTCTCCCGGGGAGGGCGGGAGGGGTGGCGGGAGAGGGGGGCCAGGGGGGTGAGGGCCTCATAGCCCCACCGCCTCGACGCTCACGTGATAGAGGTTGCCGCCGCCGTTCTCCACCCCGCGCAGCGCGCCGAGCAGGTCCCGGTAGTTGAACGGCGCCTGCCGCGGGCGGTCGCTGAAGCTGTGGGCGCTGACGAAGTACAGCGTCTTCAGGTCGCGCGAGAGGCTGGGGTGGAACTCGCCGCCCGGGGTGTTGACCTTGGGGCCGAGGTTGCGGCCCGGGGTCCAGCGCCTGTCGCGGAAGTAGCTGATGTAGAGGTCGCTCGAGCCGAGCGAATCGGGCCGGCCGGCCGAGGTGAAGAGCAGGAAGCTGCCGTCCGGCGCCACCCAGGGGTTGAACTCCCAGGCGGCGGTGTTGACCCCGTCCAGCCCCTCGGGAGCGAGATAGCCGGAGCCCGAGGGGCGGGCGCGGTAGATGTCGAAGCCGCCCTGGGTGTCGGGCCGGGTCCCGGAGCCGAAGTAGAGCGTGCCGTCCGCGGCGACCGAGGGGTAGAGGTCCTGGGCCTCGGTGTTGACCTCCACCAGGTGCCGCGGCGGCCCCCAGCCTCCCTGAGCCGTCCGGTCGGTCACCCAGACGTCGAAGTCGGGGCGCGGCGTGTCGCCCGCCGGGTCGACCGGGCGGACCGAGGAGAAGAACAGCCGTGAGCCGTCGGGGGAGACGAACGGGTCGAAGTCGCCGAAGCGGCCGGAGAACTCGGCCACCTCGGGCGTCGTCCAACGGCCGTCCCGCCAGTGTGACGCCACGATGGCCGCGAAGAACTTGGCGGCCAGGCGCGGGGCGGCGATGGAGAAGTAGAGCGTGCGCCCGTCCGGAGTGAAGGAGGCGTTGTACTCGAAGGCGCCGGTCGAGAGGGTCCCGGGCTCGAACAGCGTTACCTCTGAAGGAGGCCCGGGAGGGGAGTCGGGACCGGCCGCCGCTTGCAGGGGCCGCAGGGGCAGCATCGGCAGAAGAGCGGCGGCGGTCACCAGGAAGAGGAGGATCGTCCGTCGGAGGAGCATCCGGGAAGTCTACAGGCCCATTGTCCCCTCTTCACCTCCCTCTGGCACCGTAGGTTGTGACATCGCCGTCCAGGCGGGCGCTCGTCTGCTCTGTCACCCAGGATGGGCTAAGATCCGCGCTCGCGCGGCCTGGCCGCGGTGGACGATGGCTTAGGAGGGCTACCGAACCATGGAAATACAGGTGGTCGGCGTAGTCGGCGCCGGCGTGATGGGAGTAGGGCTGGGGCACAACCTGGCCCAGACGGGACACCGGGTCGTCCTCGTGGACATCTCCGACGAGGTGCTGGAGCGCGCCCGGGAGGAGATCCGCAAGAACCTGCGCCTTTACGGGATGTACCGCAAGGAGCTCAAGGTCGCCGATTCCAAGGCGGTGATGGAGCGCATCACCTTCACCACGGACTACGGGGCGCTCTCCGAAGCCGACTTCGTGGTCGAGAACGCCGTCGAGAAGTGGGACGTCAAGAAAGAGATCTACCCCAAGATCGACGAAATCTGCCCCCAGCGCGCGGTCTTCGCCGCCAACACCTCGTGCATCTCGATCACCCGCATCGGCTCGGTGACCAAGCGGCCGGACCGGATCCTCGGCATGCACTTCATGAACCCGGTGCCCATGAAGCCGATGGTCGAGGTGATCCGCGGCCATCACACCAGCGAGGAGACCCTCGCCACGGCCAGGCAGTTCCTCACCCAGATGGGCAAGGAAGGCATCGTGGTCAACGACATGCCGGGGTTCGTGTCGAACCGGGTGCTGATGCTGACCGTCAACGAGGCCGCCTTCCTGGTCCAGGACGGCGTCGCCACGGCGGAGCAGGTCGACCAGCTCTTCAGGACCTGTTTCGGCCATCCGATGGGGCCGCTCGAGACGGCCGACCTGATCGGGTTGGACACGATCCTCTACTCGATCGAAGTGCTCTACGAGAGCTACAACGACAGCAAGTACCGACCCTGCCCGCTGCTCAAGAAGATGGTCGACGCCGGCCTCTTCGGCCGCAAGAGCGGCAAGGGCTTTCACGACTACGGCACGTCGCTTTGAAGGGATGACCTGGCTATGGATCAGACCCAGTCGAAGATCAAGGAGTTCCTCTCGCGCTTCTTCAAGAACCACGACCTGCAGCCGGAGGAGGACATCTTCGCCCTCGGCTTCGTGAACTCGCTGCTCGCCATGCAGCTCGTGGCCTTTGTGGAGAAGGAGTTCGACGTCCGGGTGGAGGACGAGGACTTGGACCTCGACAACTTCCGGTCGATCAACGCCATCTCGCGCCTGGTGGAGCGCAAGAGCGGCGCGGGCGCCCCGACTCCTGCGACCGGTGCTGCCGGAGCCTGACCGTTGAAGCTGGAGCTCACCCCGGAGCAGCGCGCGGCGCGCGCCGAGTTCCGCGCCTTCGTGACCGCGGAGATCGTGCCGCACGCCGACCTCTGGGACCGCGAGCAGGCGGTCCCCATGGAGCTGGTCGGCAAGCTCCGGGAGCGCGGCTGGCTCGGCTCCCTGATCCCCGCCGACTTCGGCGGTCACCGTCGCGACGTCGGCGACATGATCACCTACGGCCTGCTGACCGAGGAGATCGGCAAGGGCTGCTCGTCCGTGCGGTCGCTGCTCACCGTGCACGACATGGTCGCCTGGGCGATCCAGCGGTGGGGGAGCAAGGCGCAGAAGGAGCGGTTCCTGCCGCCGATGGCGCGCGGCGAGCGGCTGGGCGCGCTCGCCCTCTCCGAGCCCAACGCCGGCAGCGACGCCAAGAGCGTCGAGACCACGGCGACTCTGGACGGCGACGCCTACGTGCTCCAGGGGCGGAAGAAGTGGACCACCTTCGGGCAGATCGCCCACCTCTACCTGGTGCTCGCCCAGTGCGAGGGCAAACCGACGACGTTCCTGCTCGAGCGCGAGACGCCGGGGCTCACCATCCAGCCGATCCAGGGCATGATGGGGACCCGCGCCTCGATGCTCGCGGAGCTGCTGATCGACGGCTGCCGCGTCCCCAGGGAGAATCTGCTCGGCCGGGTCGGCTTCGGCGTCTCGCACGTGCTCGCCGCCGGTCTGGAGCAGGGGCGCTACAGCGTCGCCTGGGGCTCGGTCGGCATCGGCCAGGCGTGTCTCGAGGCATCGCTGCGGTACGCCTCCGAGCGCCGGCAGGGTGGGGTGGCGATCGGCGAGCACCAGCTGATCCGCGCCATGCTCTCGGACATGATCACCAACGTGCGCGCCGCGCGGCTCCTCTGTCTGCGTTCCGGCTACCTGCGGGACCAGGGCGACCCTGGCGCGTTCATGGAGACCATGGTCGCCAAGTACTTCGCCTCGACCATGGCGACCAGGGCGGCGGCCGACGCGGTGCAGATCCACGGCGCCAACGGCTGCCACGAGGACTACCCCGTAGGCCGGTATCTGCGCGACTCCCGGGTGATGGAGATCATCGAGGGGAGCACGCAGATCCAGCAGATCACCATTTCGCGTTTCGATTTCCAGGAGCTCTGAGCCTCCGACGGAGGAGATCCCGATATGCTCGATTTGAAGCCTGAAGCAGCCGACACCGCCGGGACCGAAGAGGTTCCGATGGAAAAGAAAAAGAAGGACAAGCAGTCCATCAAGGTCGTGGTCTGGGACCTCGACAACACGGTCTGGGAC
>JBKKAU010000672.1:0-4791 GCA_046714475.1 Thermoanaerobaculia bacterium | reverse complement strand
TCCGCACGATCATCAGGGGCATAGCGCCGACAGCCCTTCAGCCCCCCACACCTCCGACAAGCTACACTCGCCCGGCGATTCTTTCACGGACTCTGACAAAAAACGCCCCGTCCGGTCTCCCGGGCGGGGCGTTTTACTGGAAGGGATGGGGAATGCTTACCGCGGCCTGGCGGCCTGCTTCTTGAGCCGCGCCGCGCGGTTCGCCAGGTTCGCGAAGTCTTCCACGTCCTTGCCGCGGAACTTGGACGTGGCCTCCCGGGCTTCGCGGGCGACCCGGTCCAGGTCGCCGTCCTTGGCCCAGAAGGAGCCCTTGAGGATCTCGGCGAATTGGCCCACCACCGCGGCGAACCGGAGAGAGGGGGTCGCCGTGTTCCAGGACGATGCGAGATCGGGGATCCTCAGGTCTTTGCCTACCTCTGAGACCTTGCCGGTCTCCGGGGAGCGCCAACGCAGACGCAGCGTCCCGAGCGGCCGTTCCCAGCGGGCATCGGGCCGCAACTCGATCTCGTAGAGCGCCGTCACGCTGTGCCCGGCCCCGATCTCGCCGCTATCCACCGAGTCGTCCCGAAACTTCTCGTCGGCGATGGCTCGGTTCTCGTACCCGATCAGGCGGTAGCGCGCGACCATCTCGGGATTCCACTCCACCTGGACCTTGGCGTCCTTGGCGATGGTCTGGAGCGTGCCGGTCAGCTCCTCGACCAGGACTCGTCTCGCCTCGTCCATCGAGTCGATGTAGGCATACCGTCCGTCCCCCTTGTCGGCGAGCTGCTCCATCAGGGTGTCGTTGTAGTTGCCCATGCCGAAGCCGAGCGTGGTGATCTCGATGCCGCGCCGCGCCTCCTGGCCGATGCGTTCCAGGATCGACTCCGGGCCGGTGGCGCCGACGTTGGCGACGCCGTCCGAGCAGAGGATGATCCGGTTGACCGCGTCGCTCCGGAAGTTGCGGGAGGCCACGTCGTAGCCGAGCGCGATCCCCGCCTCGGCGTTGGTCGAGCCGGTAGAGACCAGCCGGTCGACCGCCCGCCGCACCGCCTCGCGGTCGCTGGTCGGCTCGAGCAGGACGTCGGCCCTGTCGCCATAGACCACCAGGCCGACCTCGTCGTCGTCCCGCAGCTTGTCGAGGAGCAGCCCGAGAGACCGCTTGACCAGGCCCAGACGGTTCTCCATGTCCATGGAGCCCGACACGTCCACCACGAAGGTCAGGACCGCCGGTTTGCGGTTCTCCGCCTTCACCTCCCGGCCCCGGATGCCGAAGCGCACGAGCCGGTAGCGCGGGCCCTGCGTGAAGGGGGTGGGCGCGCCCTCGGCGAGCAGGGCGAAGTCCCCCCGCACCGGCGGCCGGTCTCCGTAGTCGAAGTAGTTCAGGAGCTCCTCGACCCGGATGGCGGCGGGCTCCGGCAGGTTGCCGTCGTCGATGTAGCGGCGCATGACGGTGTAGGAGCCGGTGTCGACCTCCAGGCCGAAGGTCGAGAACCGGTCGTCCGCCGTCACGACGAACGGATTGGTGCCGTGCGCCTTGTAGAAGACGTCGGGGTATTGGGGGCTGAGGGTGAAGGTCTGCCCTATGGAGGTCCTCTCCTGAAATATGGCCGTGCCCGTGACGGTAATCTCGTCCTTGACCATGCCGCCCACCACCCCGCCGGCCACGCCGCCCTCCACTCCGCCTTCGACCTCCATGGGTGATACCGGCGGTCCTCCCCTCCGGTAGAGCCCTGAAGACCTCAACTCCGGTGCGGCTTGAGGCGGCGGAGGCGGCGCGGCCGGAGCCTGGGCCATCCGCTGCTCCCGTCGGGCGTCGGCCCGGTCGAGCTGCCCGCCGCTCGCATCCTGGGTCGCCTCCGGGAGCGGCTCGGGTTCCGCGGCGTCCTGCATCGGCGCTGTCGGAGCCGGCGGCGCTGTCTGAGCCATGGCCCGGGGCGCCGCAGCCTTCTCTTCCCGCTCTTTCCGCGGGGCCTCCGCCACCGCCTCTTCCTGCGCCATCTCGGATTCCGCCATCTCCGCGGGCGGACGCAGCTGCAACGCAAAGACACCCGCTCCGACCGCTGCCACGACCGAAGCCGCGATCAGCCACCGTTGCCGTGTCGACATGTCGCCGATCCTTTCTTCCCGGCCGGCCTGCACCTCCGGGGTGATCCGGACTTCGGCCGGGATCTCGCTCTGGATTCGTTCGAGCAGCCCCGCGGGCGGCTCGACATCGTCGCGCTCGGCCAGACGCCGCGCGATCTCACGCTCGCTCAGTCTGCTCATCGAACGTCCTCCTCGCGCGCGCGCGCGAGCGCTCCGAGTGCCTTTTTCAGGCGCTTGCGGATGGCGACGGTGGTGACCCCTTCGTGGCGGGCGATCTCCTGCACCGACAGGTCGCCCCAGAACAGGGCCGTCACGGTGAAGCGCAGCTCCTCGGGCAACCCGAGGACCGCCTGCCGGAGACGGTCGCCGGCCAACTCCCGGCCGAGGGCGTCGTCGAGCGACGGCGCCGGGTCGGGCATCGCCGACTCGTGCGCCTCTTCGAGCGGCACGAGCCGGCGCGGCCGGCGGACGTGGTTCAGGAAGGTGTTGTAGGCGATGCGGCAGAGCCAGGTGGAGAACTGGGCCTTGCCGTGGAAGCCGGAGAGCGAGCCCCAGGCCCGGCGATAGGTCTCCTGCGTCAGGTCCGCGGCCAGGTCGGTGTCGCCGCACAGCCGTTTGAGCAGCGCGTAGACGGTCCGATAGGTCCGTTCGACCAGACGTTCGGCGGCCTGCCGGTCGCCTGCCGCGAGCGCGGCCAGGAGATCCTGTTCCGTCGAGTCCCGCAACTCGCCTCCCCACCAGGTGGTAACGGGTGCTGTCTTCGTCGCGTTCATCCTACCGGGATAGACACGCGACCGGCGCGGGAAGAAACCGGGCTTCACCCCTTAACTTTGGCCGGCTGAAGGAAGAAGGACGAAAAGGACTTCAAGGACGGCAAGGAGTCAGCGGTTTCCTGGTCCTTGGAGTCCTTGTCGTCCTTGCTGTCCTTGCTGTCCTTTCCTACTTCGGCACCAGCTGCACGATCGCCTCCATGTGCCCGGTCTGCGGGAAGAGGTCGACCAGGGCGAGGCTGTCGATGCGGTAGGCCGTGCTCATCTGCCGCAGGTCGCGCGCCAGGGTGGCGGCGTGGCAGGAGACGTAGGTGATGTGCTCCGGCATACGCTCCATGAGCACCCGCCGCACCGGCACCGAGATGCCGCCGCGCGGCGGGTCGAGCACCACCCGGGCGGCGCGGTCCGGGAGCTCGCGGATCCAGCTCTCGACCGACTGGTTGATCGGATCGACGTGCTCGATCTGGTTGCGCCGGATGTTGTTGCGCACGTAGCGCGCCGCGATGCGCTCGGACTCGACCGTCACCACCCACTTGTAGCGGCGGGCGAGCGCCAGGGCGAAGAGCCCCACGCCGCCGTAGAGGTCGTAGGCCTCCTCGCCTTCCCAGGGGCCGACGACCGCCTCGACCAGCCGCGGCAGCAGGGTCCGGTGACCCTGGAAGAAGCAGCGGGCGTCATAGCCGTAGGTGAGGTCCCCGACCGCCGTCGTGACCTCGCCGTGCGGCAGGCCCTCGACGATGGGGGCCAGGGTCACCGCGCCGTCGCCGGCGGCGAGGTCGATCCGCCGCGGCGTCTGCTCGTCCGTCAGCGATCCCGGCAGATCGGCGAGCAGCGCTTCGAGCTCGGGGACGAGCAGGGCGCAGCGGCTGAGCGGGATGACGTCATGGGTGCCGCGCGCGTGATAGCCGACCCGGACGCCCCGGGTCACCGGATCGAGGTCGGTGTGGACCTGGGTCCGCAACCGGTAGCCCCACGGCTCGCCGGTGATCAGCTGGGTGTCGGCGGGGGAGGGCAGCTCGACCCGGCCGATGCGCTCCAGCGTCTCGCGCACCGCCTCGGCCTTGAGGCGCGGCTGGAGGTCATCCTCGATGTGCTGGAGGTCGCAGACCCCGGTCGCGCTCAGCTCGGGTTGGGGATCGGGACGGCGGCCCGGCCCGGGGGCCAGGATTTCCACGATCTCGGCGCGGCCGTAGTCGGCCCGGCGGTCGGTGATGCGGACCCGCAACCGGTCGCCCGGCGCCGAACGCGGCACGAAGATGGGAGCGCCCTCGAAGCGGGCGAGTCCCTCGCCGCCGGCGACCAGCTTCTCGATCTCGACCTCCAGCTCTTCAATCGCGGCCAGCCGGGCGCCGGGTAGGGGCGTGACCGCTGTCGCCATCGCTGCGGTCGTCGCTGTCATCGCCGACGTCTCCGGCGCCGCCAGAGCGGCGTGCTCCTCCTGCTCCTGCTGCTCTTGGGGCTGACGCTTCCGCTCCCGCGGCTCCGGCCCCCCTTGGATCGGACCCTCCCGGTCGCTGCGCTCCCGGACCGGTCGCTCCCACCAGGAGGTCCTCTCGCCCGGCGGGCCTTGCCGCTCCGGACGCTCCGCCCCCTTCTGCTCCCCGGACTGGCGTTCCCGCCGGCCCCGGGGCGGTCGCTCCCCCCGTTTCCGGGGCGGCCGTCCTCCCTGCCCGTCCTGAGGCGGCCGGCCCTGCCGGTTTTGTGGCGACCGACCTTGGCGGTCTTGTGGCGACCGACCTTGGCGGTCTTGCGGTGAACGACCTTGGCGGTCTTGCGGTGAACGACTTTGGCGGTCGTGCGGCGGCCGGCCTTGCCGGTTTTGCGGTGGACGATCCTGCCGGTCGTGAGGTGGATGGCCCTGGCGGTCGTCGGGAGGGCCTGGAAGCTCGTCAGGCGGTGGGCCCTTCCGGCCATACTGCGGGTGCTCTCCCGAGGGCCGGCCCTGATTCCGGGC
>JBKKAU010000671.1:0-2682 GCA_046714475.1 Thermoanaerobaculia bacterium | reverse complement strand
GAGGAACCAGAGCCGCTGCTGGGCGAAGGAGAGCCGGAAGACGCCCGGCGAGCGGTTCACCCGGGCGATGCGCGGCTGCGCCGGCTCCGTATGCGCTTTCTGCTTTTGCAGCTGTTGGAACAGCAGGGCGCGTTTTTCGAGCGGCAGCTCCGCGAGCCGCCTCGCCAGATCCTCCTGGTTCATGACCTTCCCCTCCTGCAAATCAGATGATTTGAAATCAGCCTTCCAGCCCTGCCAACAGCTCCGCCAGCATCGCGGCGTCCGCCTGCTCCAGCTCCTTCTGCACGACGGCCTCGGCGAGGCCGGCGACCGTCGGGCTCTTGAAGAAGGCCGGCAGCGTCAGGTCGACGCGGAACGACTGCTGGATCCGCGACACGGCCTGGGTCGCCATCAGCGAGTGCCCGCCGAGCTCGAAGAAGTTGTCGTGCACGCCGATCCGGTCGCGGCCGAGCACCTCGGCCCAGATGGCGGCGATCCCCTCCTCGACCGGCGTACGCGGAGCCACGAGCTCGCGCTCGAGCTCCGGCCGTTCACTCCCCGGCGCAGGCAAGGCTTTTCTGTCTACCTTACCGTTGGGAGTGAGCGGAAACGCCGATACCGTGACAAAACTTGAAGGAATCATGTACTCAGGAAGCGATTCGCGCAAGGAGGCACGGAGATTTCCCACGCTCGCTGCCTTGCCTTCGGCCTGGACGAGGTAGGCGACGAGCTGCGCGGTGCCGGACGCGTCGGGCCGCACCACGACCACCGCCTGGGCGACCGCCGGGTGCTCGGCGAGCGCCGCCTCGATCTCCCCCAGCTCGATGCGGTAGCCGCGCACCTTGACCTGATGGTCGGCGCGGCCGATGAACTCGACCTCGCCGTCCGGCAGCCGCCGCGCCAGGTCGCCGGTGCGGTAGAGCCGCGCGCCGGGGCCCCAGGCGAACGGGTCGGGCAGGAAGCGCTCGGCGGTCAGGCTCGGCCGGCGCAGGTAGCCGCGGGCGAGGCCGTCGCCGCCGATGTACAGCTCCCCCACCACTCCGACCGGCACCGGCTCCAGTCGGCGGTCGAGCAGGTGGACCGAGGTGTTGGCGATCGGCAGGCCGACCGGCACGGCGGCATTCCCTTCATGCCCCGCCGCAACCGGCCGCACCGCCGACCAGATGGTGGTCTCGGTGGGGCCGTAGACGTTCCAGAGCCAGCCAACGCGCTCGGCCAGCTCGCGGGCGAGGTCGCCGGGGAGCGCCTCGCCGCCGCAGAGCGCCTTGAGCGCCGGGTTGCCGTCCCAGCCCGAGGCGAGCAGCAGGCGCCAGGTGGCCGGCGTCGCCTGCATCACGGTGGCGCCGTCGAGCAGCCCGATGAGCGCCGCGCCGTCCATGGCGGTCTCGCGGCTCGCCAGCGCCACGCGGGCGCCGACGGCGAGCGGCAGGTAGAGCTCCAGCCCCGCGATGTCGAAGGAGATCGTGGTCACCGCGACCAGCGCGTCGTCGGCCGTGATCCCGGGCTCTTGAGCCATGGAGGCGAGGAAGTTGACGACGCCGCCGTGGCGCACCTCGACCCCCTTCGGCCTGCCGGTCGAGCCCGAGGTGTAGATGACGTAGGCCAGGTCTTCCGGGCCGGCGAGCGGCTCGGGGTCCGCGGTGTCCTCGGAGGACAAGCTGTCGATCTGGATGATGTCCGCCTCCCCCACGTCGGGCAGGTCCCAGCGGATCCGCTCCTCGGTGAGGAGGATCGCGGCGCCGCTGTCCTCGACCACGTAGGCGATGCGGTCCGGCGGATAGGTCGGGTCGAGCGGCACGTAGGCGGCGCCGGACTTCAAGACGCCGAGCAGCGCCGCCACCATGTCGGCCGAGCGCTCCAGGAAGATCCCCACCAGCGTCCCGGGGCCGGCGCCGCGGCGCCGCAGGCCGTGGGCGACGCGGTTGGCGCGGGCGTTCAGCTGGGCATAGGTGAGGTCTTCGGTCTCGAAGGTCAGCGCGAACGCCTCGGGCGTGCGCGCCACCTGCGCCTCGATCAGGGCGTGGACGGTCGGCTCCGCCGGCATCGCTACGCGGGTGTCGTTCCAGACCTCGACGAGCTGCCGGCGCTCGCCGTGCGAGAGCATCGGCAGGGCGGCGACCGCGGCGTCGGGATCGGCGACCGCGCCGGCCATGAGCTGGACGAGGTGCCCCGCCATGCGCTCGATGGCCGCGCCGTCGAACAGGTCGGTGTTGTACTCCAGGAAGCCGGAGAGGCCGTCACGGCCGTCGGTCAGCGACAGCGACAGGTCGAGCCGCGCCGTCCGGTTGTCGATCGACGGGAAACCCAGCGAGAGACCAGGAAAACCCGGCCCGGCGGGCGCGTCCGGCACGTGGTGGAGGACGAAGAAGACCTGGAAGATCGGGTTGTGCGACAGGTGGCGCTCGGGCCGCAGCTCTTCGACGAGCTGCTCGAACGGCAGGTCGCCGTGGGTGTAGGCGCCGAGCGCCGCCTCGCGCACCCGGCCTAGGAGCTGGCGGAAGCTCGGCTCGCCGGCGAGGTCGGCGCGCAGCACCAGCATGTTGGCGAAGAAGCCGATCAGCCCGTCGAGCCCGGCGCGGTCGCGGCCGGCGATCGGCCAGCCGGCGAGCACGTCCTCCTGCCCCGACCAGCGGGACAGCAGCCCGTCGAAGGCGGCGAGGAGCGTCATGAACAGGGTCGTGCCCTGGCGCTTGCCGAGCGCCG
>JBKKAU010000670.1:0-2759 GCA_046714475.1 Thermoanaerobaculia bacterium | reverse complement strand
GATCATCCGGCGCGTGCGGTGTGGGACTTCGTCGAATCGCTGGACCTCAGCGCGCTCGATGCCGAAGTAGGGTCGGTGGAGGGCGTAGCAGGACGTCCGGCGACGGACCCGCGCATCTATATGGCGTTGTGGCTGTTCGCCATCGTCGAAGGAGTTGGCAGCGCGCGAGCCATCGAGCGGCTGACTGAGCAGCACGATGCGTACCGGTGGATTTGTGGCGGCGTATCCGTGAATCACCACTCGCTATCGGACTTTCGTGTCCAGCACGTGGAGTTTCTGGACAAGATCCTGACGCATAGCGTGGCGGTGTTGATGACCCAAGGGTTGGTGAATCTGAAGCGGGTTTCCCAAGACGGTGTGCGAGTCCGGGCGAGTGCAGGGGCTGCCTCGTTTCGCCGCAAGTCGAAGCTGGAGCAGTGTCTGGAGGAGGCCCAGAAGCAGATTGAGACCCTGCGCCAAGAGTTGGAGGAGGATCCCGAAGCCACAAACCGGCGCCAAGCGGCAGCCCGACAACGTGCAGCCGAAGACCGGCGCCGTCGCGTGACGGAGGCTTTGGCGCAGATGCCGGATGCGGAGTCGAAAAAGCCGGCCGGGGAAAAGGAGAAAGCGCGAGTCTCGACGACGGATGCGCAGGCGCGGGTGATGAAGATGGCGGATGGCGGCTTTCGTCCGGCCTACAACGGTCAGTTCGCAGTGGACACCGAGACGCAGATCGTTGTTGGCGTAGCCGCGAGTAATCGCGGCAGCGATCAGGGGCAACTGGTGCCGATGCTCGACCAACTCCAGCAACGCTATGGGGTTCGCCCCTGCGAGAGCCTTGTAGACGGTGGTTTTGCCGGGCTTCAAGATATCCAGACAGCCGCCGAGTTGGGCATCAAGGTCTACGCTCCAGTCGCGAAACCCAGAGATCCGAAGCGCGACCCGTATACGCCTCTTGCCACCGACCCGCCTGTCATCGCCGAGTGGCGACAACGCATGGGCACTTCCGAGGCCAAGCAGATCTACAAGCAGCGGGCTGCCAGTTCTGAATGCGTTAACGCGATCGCGCGCAATCGAGGTCTGCAGCGGCTGCTGGTGCGCGGGGAACACAAGGTCCGAGCTGTCCTGCTGTGGTTCGCCATCGCTCACAACATGATGCGTAGCCTGGCCCTATGGAGTACGAAACCCTCGGCACTGGCCGAGGCCTAAAAGTCAGGGAGGAGGACCGTGCCACGCCAAATCCTGACAAATCGTGTCTCGGCTGTCACCGCCGAGACACGTCGCTCCTGTACTCGCCTGTTCAAGGTGAGTCCCGCGGCATCCCCAGGGGCGAGACGCCGACAGTTTTTCAGCCCCCAACGCCTCCAAGGTGCACTCGGTCGACGATTCTTTCACGGACTCTGAGGCGGGCCACGCCTCGGGGGTGAGGCGGAGAAGGTAGAAGGGGGGGGCGGTCCGCAGCGGCCGGGCGGAACGAACACCGCCCGGGCGTTGTTGTCGGCGGGGCTTGATTACTTCCGCGGGATAGCGGGCTCGCGCGGGCCCGCCTTGATGTCGACAATGGTTATCCCGTTCTCCCTAGCTATAGCTAGCGCCGCAATCTCTCGCAGGGTAGCCACATGCCTTCCCGTGCTTCCTGCGGTCCCCCAAGGCGTCGAGCTCGAGGGAAGCCCTGGAAGGACCGTAGACGGCATTGTACTCCCGCTTGCGGCGAAGAAGGTCGAGGAGGGCGACGACCGCACCGTAAAATAGCCGGCGGGAAACTGGACGCGCGAGGGGATTAAGCGAGAATGGAAGGTGGAGCCTTCTGCGTTCGGGCCAGGGCGGAAGGGAAGCGCAGTGCCGGCCGGAGAGGGCCGGCCGCCCTCAGGGATCAAGAAACCATGGAAGCGGCCAGTCAGAGCAAGATCACGGAAGACCTGATGCCGCGATTGCAAGCTGCGGCGAGGCGAATCCTTCGAATGAAGGGCATACCTCGCGAGGAGGGTGAGGACCTAGTCCAGGAAGCCCTGCTCATAACGGTCCAGCGCTGGGAGGACGTGATCAATCCGGAAGCGTGGTTCGTTGGAACGCTGCGGCGCAGATGCGGCTTGTACTGGCGGCAAGTCAAGAAGGCACGCGAGCGTTGGCCAACGAGTGATCAGCAGGCGGACGGGCGCGACAGCGCCGCGGTAGCACCAGGGCAGTGGGCGGCTGAGGCAAGGTGGGACCTGAGAAGGCTTGCGAGCGCTCTGTCGAAGCGGGAGAGGCGGCTCTTGTGGCTGCGTTACGCGTTGGGGTGGAAATGGGCAGACGTCGCGGACGCGCTAGGGGTCGACCGAAACAGCGTAGGAAGTATCGGACGCCGAGCGCTACGCCGCCTGAAGGAAGCCGAACGGCGGAGGGCGGGTGGAGCCATCCGCAGAATGCGGTTGAGCGACGATGGATAGGCCCCGGGAAGCGGGAGGCGAGCAGCTCGTGGCTTCGGTTGACAGTCGAAAGCAGATCAGAGGACAGGCGTTACACGGTAGCGGTGGGAACAGACGGAAGGGTGGGGTGTAGTTGCCCTCGGTGCGACCTTTGTGACTCTCCCCCAGGGCACGGCCAGGGTGGGGTGTAGTTGCCCTCGGTGGATCTACCATCGGGAGCAGTGCAAGCACATTCGGGCGCTCTTCGCCGAGCAACTGGAGAAGGAGATGGAGAGGGAGGAAGGCGCGGCTGCGCGGGCCGCTAGTCTAAGTCTAGGCCGAGCAGCCGCGGGCCCGCCGCCCCAAATAGCCCCGCCCGGGGGTGCCCCCAAT
>JBKKAU010000669.1:0-11790 GCA_046714475.1 Thermoanaerobaculia bacterium | reverse complement strand
TGAGGTAATATCCCTCCCGCTCAGAGGAGGGAAGGCACGTGCTACGATACCCAAGCAGGGTCCTGGAGGCACAGCCATGGCTGTACGAGACACCACCCGCCGCAAGCTCACCTACGAAGACTACGTCCTCATCCAGGATGACGGTCTCCGGCACGAGATCTTGGACGGAGAGCACTACGTGAGCCCTGCTCCTAGGAAGCGGCATCAACTCGCCTCCTCCAATCTGCATATCACTCTAGGTTATTTCATACGGGGACGCCGCCTGGGGCAGATCTACGCCGCTCCGTTCGATGTTCTCTTCTCCGGGTACGACATCGCCCAACCCGACCTCCTCTTCATCTCGAATGAGCGTCTTTCGCTCCTTAACGAGGACAACTTCAAGGGGGCCCCGGATCTGGTCATCGAGATCCTGTCGGATTCCACCCGCCGGACCGACGAGGGCATCAAGCGACGTATCTACGAGCGTTCCGGGGTGATCGAGTACTGGCTGGTTGACCCGAAGGACCGGACCTTACGTGTCCTCCGCCGTGCAGGAGACGGCTTCGGCCCCGCGGAGGCGCTCTCCGCCGATCGCGGAGACGTGCTGACCACGCCCCTGCTCCCAGGTCTGGAGATCCGGGTCGGCGAGATCTTCGAGTAGGGTCCTCCGAGTCTCCGGAACCCGTATCGTCGGCACTGGTTGAGGTAATATCCCTCCCGCCCAGAGGAGGGAAGGCACGTGCTACGATACCCACGAAGGGTCCGGGAGGCGCAGCCATGGCAGTACGAGACACCACCCGCCGCAAGCTCACCTACGAGGACTACGCCCTCATCCCCGAGGATGGCCTCCGTCACGAGATCCTGGATGGGGAGCATTACGTGAGCCCCGCTCCTCTGAGGCGGCATCAACGCGCCTCCTCCAAGCTGCACATCAAGTTGGGTTACTTCATTGAAGAGCGCAGTCTGGGAGAGATCTACGCCGCTCCTTTCGACGTCCTCTTCTCTGAGCACGACATCGCCCAGCCCGACCTGGTCTTCATCTCCAACGAGCGCGCCGGCATCCTCAACGAGAAGAATGCTAAGGGGACGCCAGACCTGGTCATCGAGATCCTGTCCGACTCCACGCGCCGGACCGACGAGGGCATCAAGCGACACGTCTACGAGCGCTCCGGGGTGCCCGAGTACTGGATGGTCGATTCGAAACGCCGGATGGTGACCGTTTTCCGGCGCGCTGGAGACGGCTTCGGCCCCGCGGAAGCGCTCTCCGCCGACCGCGGTGACGTGCTGACCACGCCCCTGCTCCCGGGTCTGGAGATCCGGGTCAGCGAAATCTTCGCGTAGCTTCATTCCTTGGCTTTGAGCACGCGCCGGCCGACCCAGGAGGAGCTCCGCGCCGCGGTGACGAAGACGGTCCCGGATGTGATCGCGCCGGGGCTGCGCGTCCTCTTCTGCGGGATCAATCCAGGACTCTACACGGCGGCGGTCGGGCACCACTTCGCGCGGCCGGGCAATCGCTTCTGGCCGGCTCTCCACGCCGCGGGGTTCACCCGCCGTCTGCTCTCGCCCTTCGAGGAACGGGAGCTGCTCGCCGACGGGTACGGCGTCACCAATGTAGTCGCCCGGACGACGGCGACGGCGGCCGAGCTGACCCGGGACGAGCTGATCGAGGGCGGACGGCGGCTGATCGAGAAGATCGAGGCCTATCACCCGCAGTGGCTCGCCGTCCTCGGGGTCGGCGCCTACCGGACCGCTTTCGGCTGTCCCAAGGCGGCGCTGGGCAGACAGGAGGAGTCGCTCGGCGGCGCCGGCGTATGGGTCCTGCCCAACCCCAGCGGTCTCAACGCCCACTACACCTTGGAAGGCTTGTCCGGGAAGCTCCGCGAGCTCGCCATGCACCTGTCCGCTTGAGCCCACCGAAGGATTTTCTCGATCCGAGCATCCAAGAGAAAGGAGGCAGGAACCGGAAACAAGAAACAGCTTGGAAAGGAGTAGTCTCATGAAAAACAAGGCTCGAGCGTGGCGGTTCGTATTGGCTTTGATGACGGTCTTCGCCCTGCAGCAGGCGCCCGGCTGGGCGCAGGGGTTCACGACGGATTTCCGATTGGAGGACTGCAAGTGGTCTTCCACGGGCGGGCAGAACCCATACTTCAGCCTCCAACCCGGATATCAGCTGATCCTGGAAGGTGAAGAGGAGGACGGCGCCGAGGTCCGGGCGGAGATCACCGTATTGCGGGAGCAGGAGACGATCACCTTCCGGACCGCCAGGGGAGTGTCTCTGACCGTCAGGGCCAGGGTCGTCGAGGAGCGGGAGTTCGAGGACGACGAGCTGGTGGAGGTCTCGCGGAACTGGTACGCCCGCTGTGTCCAGACCAGCGATATCTTCTACTTCGGTGAAGAGGTCGACATCTACGAGGACGGCGAGCTCGTGAACCATCACGGCGCCTGGCGGGCCGGAGAGGGCGGCGCGCTTCCCGGGCTCATCATGCCAGGGTCGTTTCTCCTCGGCGCGAGGTACTACCAGGAGATCGCGCCGGATGTGGCCGAAGACCGGGCGGAGAACATCGACATGGGTTCGAGGGTCACGGTCCCGGCCGGGAGCTTCCGCGGCTGCGTGACCGTCCGGGAGACCAATGCGCTCTCTCCCGGCGACGTGGGGGTCAAGGTCTACTGCCCCGGCGTGGGGATCGTCCGCGACGAGGATCTGGAGCTGGTCGAGCGCGGAGTCGCGGAGTAGGAGTCGCGGCGCGGATGAGATCGGGTTGGCGGGAGCAGGGAGAAGACCCCGGAAGCGCGGAGAGCGCGCTCGTGCAGAGGATGCTCGCGGGAGACGAAACCGCGTTCGAGGTCTTCTCCGACTCCTACATCCCGGCGCTCTACCGCTTTGCGCAGCGCCGCCTCGACGATCGTGAGCTGACCCGCGACGTCGTCCAGGCCACGGTCTGCAAGGCGATCGCAAAGCTGGGGACCTTCCGCGGCGAATCGGGGCTCACGACGTGGCTGTGCGCCTGTTGCCAGAACGAGATCGCCGCCCATTTCCGGCGGCGGAAACGGACGGCCGACGAGGTGGAGCTGACGGACGATGTGGTCGCGGCCGATCCCGCGCTCGACCAGGATCTGCTGCGCCGGGAGAGGAGCCAGCTCGTGCACGTCGCGCTCGACGCCCTGCCGCCGCGCTACAGCCAGGCGCTGGAGTGGAAGTACCTGGACCGCCTGCCGGTCGAAGAGATCGCCGCGCGTTTGGACGTGCGGCCGAAGGCGGCGGAATCGCTGCTGACACGCGCCCGGCAGTCGTTTCGGGAGATGTATGAACGGATCACCTCCAACCCTTCAAGGACGGTCCCCAAGCCGTGGACGACGATAGACAAGGTACGCGACTGACCGCCGCCGAGGAGGAGGCGGTCCGGGAGCTCCTCGAAAGCGCGGGCCGCCGCCCGGCTGTCCCGACTGAGGATCTCGCGGCGATCAAGGCGGCCGCGCGGGCTCAGTGGGAAGAAGTCGTGGCGGTCGACCGGAGGCGCAAGCTCCGGCGCTCGATACCGCTGGCGCTCGCGGCGAGCCTGCTCCTGGTCTTCGCGGTCCGCTGGTGGTGGATGGCCTCGCAACGGCCTCTGGTGTTGGAGCCCATCGCGACCGTGCAGCTCCTCCGAGGAGAAGCCCGGGCGGAGGGTGGCCGCGAGCTGGCGGTGCGCGAGACCCTCGTCGCCGGCACGACCGTGACGACCGCGGGGGAGGGCCTCATCGCGTTGCGGCTGGCGGGTGGAGAATCGGTGCGGTTGGATGCTGGCACCAGGCTCCGGCTCGTCTCGGGGGAGCGGCTCGCGTTGGAGACCGGCGCGGTCTATGTGGATTCGGGACCGGCCGGCCGCGGCTCGCTGGAGGTGGGGACGGCTTTAGGCACCGTGCGCGAGATCGGCACGCAGTTCGAGGTCCGGATCGAGGGCGAGGAAGAGCTGCGGGTCCGTGTACGGGAAGGTGCGGTCTCCCTGATCCGAGGCGCCGGGGCGGACCCGGTCGCCGCGGGCGAGGAGCTCAGGCTGCGGCGCGACGGCAGCCTGAGCCGTGGGACGGTCGAGCTCCAAGGCCCGGTCTGGGGCTGGGTCCTGGCGGCGGCGCCGGGCCTCGACGTCGACGGCTTGATGCTCAGCGAATACCTCGGCTGGGTGTCGCGGGAGACCGGGTGGCGCCTCCGGTATGAGGACGAGGCGCTGGCCGGCCTCGCCAACGGGATCCGCCTGCGCGGCAACCTCGAGGGGATGACGCCGGACGAGTCGGTGAGCGTCGTCCTGCCGGGAAGCGGCCTCGGCTACCGGGCCGAGGGAGGTACGTTGCTCATCACCCGCCTCAAAACTCCAGGCTGATACCGGCCGACGGGAGGAAGCCCGGCCACTCTTCCGCGGCGGCGCGGAGGACCCCCTCGTCTTCGTCGATGTCGAAATCGAAGCCGGCGAGGTTGCGCCGGTTGTAAAGGTTTTGGACGTCGAAGAAGAGGTCGAGCGAGGCCGAGCCGATCTCCCACCGGCGGCTCGCGCGGACGTCGAGGCGGTGATAACTGGGCAGCCGCTCGCTGTTGAGCCGCCCCAGGACCGGCACGTACTCCACCTCCCCCTCGTCGTCCACCGCCTCCTGGAGGGTGAGCGGCGTGGTGGGCCAACCCGTGTGGTACCGCCCGGCGAGGTTGATCCGCCAGTGTCGGCCGGCGCGGAGGTCGAGGTCGAGGTTCACCGTGTGCCTCTGGTCGAAGAGGCGGGGTAGCCGGCGGCCGGCGATCTCGTCCTCGGTGGACGCGTAGGCGTAGTTGATCCACCAGGTGGCCCTGCTGCCGAGGCTGCCGCGCAGGAAGATCTCCATGCCCTCGGCGATGCTGCGTTCCGGAGCGATGCGAACCCGGTCCGGTTCCACCTCGGGAAAGACGTTGATCGGCTCATAAAGGTTTTCATACCGGGGCCGCGGGTTGCCGGCCTCGCGCTGATAAAGCTCCACCCGCAGCGTGAGCTCCTTGAGCATCCTGAATCGGGGTCCCGCATTGAGGACCTGTTCCAGGCCGAGGACCCGGTGCTCCGAGCGTTCGATCGGGTGAAACGCCGTCTCTCCGTCCTCCACCTGCAGCTCGTAGGGCCTCTGGCTCTGGTGGAAGCGCCCCCACGCCAGCCGGAGCACGCCGCGGCCGGTGACGGCGTACGCCAGGTTCAGCCGCGGGCTGAGATGGCTCTCCCGCGTCTGCGAGTGCCGGTCGTAGCGGAGGCCCAGCTCCAGGGTCAGGGGCTCGAGGAGCTGGATCCGGTCGGCAAGGTGGACGCCGGTGTCCCGCGTCTTGAAGCGGCCGGCGAAGGCGGTCGACTCCTGCCCGAAGTCGTGGCGGATCCGCGCCAGCGGATGGTCCAGCTCGCGCGTGCCGAAGTAGTCGTATTCGGTCTCGATCTCGCGCAGCTGCCAGCCCCCCTCCAGCAGGTGCCCCGGAGAGGGCTGGAAGAGCCAGACCTGGCGGAGCCCGAGGACGTCGGAATCCCGCTCGTCGAGGATCGTGAAGCGGGCGTCTTCCTCCAGCTCGAGCCCCCGGCGGCCGCGGTCGATGCCGGTCTGGGAAGCGGCGGATTCGAGGGTCAGGTCCTCGCCCAGGACCGCCTGGTGCGTGAGCCAGGCGTACGCGCTGTCGTAGCCGGTCTCGAAACGCTTCCTCTCGTCGTCCACGGTCTGTTCGAAATCGAGCTCGTCGGCGGAGCGCAGGAGGTTGGCCCGCAGGCTGTGGCGCGGGCTCAGGCGGTACTCCAGCTTGCCGAAAGCGTCCCAGTATTGGGGGTCCTCGTCTCCCAGCATCCGGCCGAGCAGGTCGCTCGAGCCGCGCCGCACCTCGGCGATCCAGGCGCCGCGATCGTTGTGGAAAGTCCCGTCGCCTCCGGCGTGAGCCCCCAGGATGCCGAGGCCGAGCCGTACCCGCGGGGGGCCGCTGGGGGTCATGCTGGTCATGTCCAGCACCCCGCTCATGCGGTCTCCGTAGCGGACGGAAAACCCGCCGGTGCTCAGGTCCGCGCCGCCCAGGGTCGCGGAAGAGATCAAGCTGAGGGCGCTGCCGAAGTCCTGCAGATGGAAGGGCTCGAAAAGCTCCTGGCCGTCGATCAGAAGGAGGGTTTCGTCCCGCCGTCCGCCGCGGACATGGAACTGGGCCGTGACGTCGTTTCCCGCGATCCCGGGCAGGAGGGAGAGAGCCCGGAAGAGGTCGTCGCCCAGGTGGGGCAGGGTCAGGATCTCCTCGCGGCTGAGCCCGAGGGGACCGGCGGGCTCTTCGCGGAGCAGGGAGATCCGGCTGGGGGTGACGACGATCTCTTCCCGGATGACGGGCATGAGGTCGAGCGGAGCCGCAGTCCCGGCGGTGCCGCCCGGCGGTAAGGCTCCAGAAGTCGGCGCGGCCGGGCGCGGCACCACCACGACGACGCCGTTGGGGCCGTCCTGAGAGGTGAGCCCGTGGGGGGCGAGGAGCTCCTCCAGGACCTGCCGGGGCTCGGTGGCGGCCGGCTCGGACTCGACCTTCATGTCCGGGTGGACGACGTTGCTGGTGAAGAGGATCTTCAGGCCGTGGGCGCGCAGGTCGAGGAGCGCCTCCTCGAGGGGCCGGCCGGCATAGCGCGGCTCCGGGGCGGCGGCCAGCGAAGCCGGCCCGAGGCAGCTCAGCACCAGGAGAACCCCCAGGATTGCCTTCATGGCGCCCGCCTCACTCCAGGATCGAGCGGTCCTTGGTCTCGCGCAGGAACAACAGTCCGATCACGAAGGTCATCAACGACACGACGATCGGATACCACAGCCCATAGTAGATGTTTCCCGCCCGGGCGACCATGGCCGTCGCGAGCAGGGGCAGCATGCCGCCGAACCAGCCGTTGCCGATGTGGTAGGGGAGCGACATCGAGGTATAGCGGATCCTGGTCGGGAACAACTCGACCAGGAACGCCGCGATCGGGCCGTAGACCATGGTCACGTAGAGCACCATGACGAAAAGGATCAGAAGCGCCATGGGCCAGTTGATCCGGGACCGGTCGGCGCCGCTCGGATAGCCGCTCGCCGCCAGCGCCGCTTTGTAGGCGTCCTCGTTCCAGCCCCGGAGCGCGGTGCCGCCGATCGTCGTCACGACGCTCTGCCCGGGGACCGCCGGGACCGACGCAAACGACAGGCCGGACTTGGTCAGGAAGTCTTTCGCCCGGTCGCAATCGGAGAACCGGGTCTTCGGCGTGACGAAAATGTGGAAGTTGCAGTCCGACGCCGCCACCGTGATCGGTTGCGTCTCCTGATATTGGGCGAGCGCCGGGTTGACGTACCGGGTGAGGCCCTTGAACAGCGGGATGTAGGTGAGCGCCGCCAGCAGACAGCCGGCGAGGATGATCTTCAGGCGTCCGATCCTGTCCGACAGGCGGCCGAAGACGACGAAGAACGGCGTGCCGAGGAGCAGCGACAGCCCGACCAGCGTATAGGCCGTGACGTAGTCGGCCTTGAGCGTGATGGTGAGGAAGAAGAGCGCGTAGAACTGCCCCGTGTACCAGACGACGCCCTGGCCGGCGGTGGCGCCGAGCAGCGCCAGCGCCACGTACTTGTTGTTGGGGTAGCGGCAGAAGCTGTCGCGCAGCGGCGACCTGGAGGCTTTTCCGCTGGCCTTCATGCGCTTGAACACGGGCGACTCGTCGAGCTTGAGCCGGATGTAGACCGAGAAGATCAGCAGCAGGAGCGAGAGGAGGAACGGGATGCGCCAGCCCCATCTCTGGAAGTCCTCGGGGCTGAGCCCCCACCGGCAGGTTCCGATGATCAGCAGCGAGAGGAAGAAGCCGAGCGTCGCCGTGGTCTGGATCCAGCTCGTGGCGTAGCCGCGGTCCTTGTCCGCCGCGTGCTCGGCGACGTAGGTGGCCGCGCCGCCGTACTCGCCGCCGAGCGCCAGGCCCTGGAGCAGGCGCAGGGTGACCAGCAGAACCGGCGCCGCGAGGCCGATCTGCCCGTAGGTCGGCAGAAGGCCGACGCCGAGGGTCGAGACGCCCATGACGAGGATGGTCATCAGGAACGTGTGCTTGCGTCCCACGAGGTCGCCGAGGCGCCCGAACACCAGCGCGCCGAACGGCCGCACGAGGAAGCCCGCGGCGTAGGTGGCGAAGGACGAGAGCAGGGCCGCCGTGTCGTTCCCCGAGGGGAAGAAGAGCGAGGCGAAGAACGGCGCCAGAGTGGCGTACAGGTAGAAGTCGTACCACTCGAAGACGGTGCCCAGCGACGAGGCGAAGATGACCCGGCGTTCCTCCCGCTTCGAGACCGGGCCGCTGTCCGGCGATGCCGCGGCGATGGGATGGCTCATTCGTCGCTCCTTTCCGGCGCGCGCAACGATATCCGAGTCGGGCTTCGCCCGTCTCGTTTCTTCCCCCTGGAACACCTCAATAGTTGAGGAGGCAATGGAGCAATCCATCACACGCAGGCGTTTCGTCGGTCTCGGATCGGCAGGAGCCGCCACCCTGCTCGCGGGGCGTGGCCTCATGAGCGCGTGTACTCGGTCCCCTCTCCCGGCCAGCCGATCCGGACCTTGTGTTTGACCTTGATCCACTTCCCCGTCCGTACGCCCGGCTCGTAGATCGAGGCGGTGTCCTTGGCCACGAGCCCCTCCCAGCCGTGGGCAGCGTGGCGGGATCAGGGACCGGCGATTTTGCAAACGTGTTTCTCCCTAGCTTACCGGAAGGAGGTTCCGAATGGTCCAACGAGTCCTTGTCGTCCTCACCGTCTTGTTGCTGAGTTGCCTTACGGTCGCCGCCCAGTCGATCCCGACGGCGACGATCACCGGCAGGGTCATGGCCGGGGAGGTGCCGCTGCCCGGCGTCACGATCTCCGTGTCTTCGCCGAACCTGCAGGGCACCCGTACGACGGTGTCCTCGGAGGCGGGCGATTACATCCTGCCGCTGCTGCCGCCGGGCGAGTACACGGTACGGTTCGAGCTTGCCGGGATGGAGACGATCAGCCGCCGGCTGACGCTGACGGCGGCCCGCACCGACCGGCTCGACATCGATCTGCAGCCCGAGACGCTGGCCGAGACGATCAACGTCACCTCGGAGGCGCCGGTGACGGCTCCCCTGGAGTCGACGCAGGTCAGCACCAACTTCAAGCAGGAGATGATCGAACAGCTGCCGGTCTCCCGCGACCTGGAGGCGGTGACGCTGCTGGCGCCGGGCGTCGCGCCGAGCGGACCGGGCGACAACGTGATCATCTCGGGCGCCACGTCCTACGACAGCCTCTACCTGGTCAACGGCGCGATCGTCAACGAGAACCTGCGCGGCCAGGCGCACGACCTTTTCATCGAGGACGCGATCCAGGAGACGACGGTCACGACCGGCGCGATATCCGCCGAATACGGCCACTTCACCGGCGGCGTGGTCAACGCCATCACCAGGTCGGGCGGCAACGACTTCCGGGGCAGCCTCCGCACTAACTTCACCAACGAGAGCTGGATCGAGGAGACCCCGCTGACCGCCGGCCAGGCCGACGAGATCAGCGAGGTCTACGAGGGTACGTTGGGCGGACCGATCCTGCGCGACCGCCTCTGGTTCTTCACCGCGGGGCGCTTCTTCGAGAACGAGGAGCTGCGGCAGACGCGGCCGACGGCCCGCGCGGGCGACGTCAACCCGACCCCGATCACGTACCCGTACGGCACGGAAGAGACCCGGTTGGAAGGCAAGCTGACCGGATCGATCACGCCCCGGCACAACCTCGTCTTTTCCTACATCGACATCGACGACGTCGTGACCAACAGCTCCTTCACCACCAACATCCTCGACCTGCGCAGCCTGGAGACCCGGGAGGAGCAGCCGAACACGCTCCTGGCGCTCAACTACAACGGCACCTTGCGCGACAACCTCTTCTTCGAGGCGCAGTACTCGGAGAAAGAGTTCGCCTTCGAGGGCAGCGGTTCGCCCTACTACGACCTGATCGGCGGCACGCTGATCATCGACCGCTCGCGCGGCTCCGCGCGGTACAACTCGCCGACGTTCAAGAACACGCCGGAAGGCGAACAGCGCAACCACGAGCAACTCGCCCTCAAGGGGTCCTACTTCCTGTCCACCCAGAGCCTCGGCAGCCACGACCTCAAGCTCGGCTACGAGGACTTCAGCGAGGTGCGGGACGTCAACAACTTCCAGTCGGGCAGCGACTACCGCATCAGCACGTCGACGGCGATCATCCGCGGCGATCAGGTGTTCCCGGTGTTCCGCGGCGGGCCGACGGGGACTTTGACCCGCATCATCTGGAACCCGATCTTCGTCCTCAGCCAGGGCTCGGACTATCAGACCCGGTCGGTGTTCCTGAACGACCGCTGGAACCTGAACGATCGCTGGACCTTCAACCTCGGCGCCCGCTATGACAAGAACGACGCCGTCGGCGGCGCCGGCCTCCAGGTGGGGGAGGACGCGGCGTTCAGCCCGCGCCTGGCGGCGCATTACGACCTCCGGGGGGACGGCCGCCTGATCGCCAACCTCAGCTATGGTCAGTACGTGGGCCGGCTCTCCGAGGGCGTCGGCAACGACGCCGACCCGGCGGGCCGCTCCGCGACCCTGGAGTGGAACTACCGCGGGCCGGACATCAACCCCGACGTCAACGCGCCGACCTCGAGCCTGATCCCGACGGACCAGGCGCTGGACATGCTGTTCCGCTGGTTCTTCGCCAACGGCGGAGCCAACCTGCGGCCGTTCCGGAGCGTGTTCGTCCCCGGCGTCAGCGCCCAGCTCGACCCGGACGGCCTCAAGTCACCGAACGTCAAGGAATGGACCCTGGGCTTCGGCGGATCGATCGGTACCCGGGGCTACGCCCGCGCCGATTTCGTTTACCGCGATTGGGCAGACTTCTATGCCTCCGTGACCGACACCAGCACGGGACGGGTCACCGACCAGTTCGGCACGCCGTACGACCTGACGGTGATCACCAACAGCGACATCATGACGCGCGAGTACACGGGCGTACAGACCCAGTTCAACTACCGCTTCCCGTGGCGCCTGACGCTCGGCGGCACCTACACCTGGTCCCGTCTCGTCGGCAACTTCGCCGGCGAGAACTCCGGCAGTGGACCGATCGTCGCGGACGGGGAGAGCTACCCCGAGTACGGCGCGGCCAGCTGGAACTTCCCGACCGGGTATCTCACCGGCGACCGCCGGCACCGCGCCAGGCTCTGGGCCTCCTACGACATCCCCGTCGGATTCGGCGAGCTCAACCTCAGCCTGCTCCAGAGCTTCGATTCCGGCACCCGGACCTCCACGGACGGAGTCATCGATCCAACCCCCTATGTCACCAACCCCGGTTATCTGGACCCGCCGGACGCCGTCACCTACTACTTCGGCGGGCGGGGCAATATCAAATCGGACGACATCACCCGGACCGATCTGGCGCTGAACTTCGCCACAACCCTGCTCGGTCTCGAATTCTTCTTCCAGCCGGAGGTCTTGAACATCTTCAACGAGGAGGGAGTGGAGGCCTTCGACGAAGAGATCCTGACCGCGGAGAACGTGACCTACCTCGCGCCCTTCAACCCCTTTACCGACAGGCCGGTCGAGTGCCCGCAGGGGGCGTCGGCGGCGACCTGCCAGTCGATGGGCGCCCACTGGCAGAAGGGGCAGAACTTCGGCGAGCCGACGAGCGAGGCCAGCTACCAGACCCCGCGCACATACCGCTTCTCGCTCGGCGTCCGGTTCTAGCCTCTCCGTCCTCCCGGCCGCGCCGCCCTGGCGCGGCCGGGGGCATCTCTCCCTACAGATCAATAAATAAATTCACACAAGATCGATATGCTTGCCCCCTCCGCGGGCACAGGCTAGACTG
>JBKKAU010000668.1:0-6876 GCA_046714475.1 Thermoanaerobaculia bacterium | reverse complement strand
GTGGTCCAGACGTCCCAGGTACTCGACCGCGCCGTCCGGCAGATGGCGCGCCAGGTCGCCGGTCGCGTAGAGGCGGGCTCCCGGCTCCGCCGGCAGCGGCGACGGGATGAACCGCTCCGCCGTCAGGTCCGGCCGCCCCCAATAGCCGCGGGCGAGACCGACGCCGCCGATGTGGAGCTGGCCGGGCACACCCACCGGCACCGGCCGCAGCTCGCGGTCGAGCAGGTGGATCGACAGGTTGCCGATGGGCCGGCCGATCGGCACCGTGCGCCCCGCGCTCCCCCGCTCGCAGGCCCAGGCGGTCACGTCCACCGCCGCTTCGGTCGGGCCGTACAGGTTGTGCAGCTCGGCTCCGAGACGGGCAAAGAAGCGGTCCCGGTGCGACGGCGACAGCGCCTCGCCGCTCGCCACCACGCGGCGCAGCGACGGCAGGCGTCCAAGACCGGGCTCTTCGAGGAAGGCCTGCAGCATCGACGGCACGAAGTGCAGGGTCGTGATCCCCTCCTCGGCGATCACGCGGGCGAGATAGGAGGCGTCTTGATGGCCGCCGGGGCGGGCCATGACCAGACGCGCCCCCACCAGCAGCGGCCAGAAGAGCTCCCACACCGAGACGTCGAAGCTCACCGGCGTCTTCTGCAGCACGCTGTCGCCTGGACCCAGCCCGTAGGCCCGCTGCATCCAGAGCAGACGGTTGACGATCGCCCGGTGGGTGTTCATCGCACCCTTGGGACGGCCCGTCGAGCCCGAGGTGTAGATCACGTACGCCAGGGTGTCCGGAGACAGGCCGCGGACCCTGGGGACCACGGCATCCCCCGTATCCCGGTCCAGCAGCAGCACCGGCGTCCGACTCGCCGGCAACGAGCCCGCCAGGCGCTCCTGGGTCAGCAGCACCGCCGGCAGCGAGTCCTCGATCATGAAGGCCAGCCGCTCGCGTGGGTACGAGGGGTCCAGGGGCACGTAGGCCCCGCCCGCCTGCAGCACCGCCAGCAGCCCCACCACAAGCTCCGGCGAGCGCTCGGCCGCGATGCCCACCCGCACCTCGGGGCCGACTCCCATCTGGATGAGATGGCGCGCCAGACGGCCGGCGCGGGCCTGCAGCTCCCGGTAGGTGAGGCTCTCTCCCGAGGAGGACACCGCCACCGCGTCGGGAGTGCGCCCGGCTTGCGCCGCAATCAGGTCGTGCAGACAGACGGCGGCCGGCGACAGCTCCGGCTCCCGCGTGTCGTTCCACTCCGCCAGCAGCTGCTGCCGCTCCTCCGGGCACAGCAGCGACAGCTCCCGAAGCGGCCGGTCCGGAGCCGCCGCCAGACCGGCCAGCAGCGTCTCGAAGTGCCGCTCCAGGCGCGCGATCGTCGCCGTCTCGAACAGGTCGGTGCTGTACTCGACCTCTCCGGCCAGACCCGAAGACGTCTCCCAGAGCATCACGTTGAGGTCGAGCTTCGAGGTGCCGTTGTCGGTACCGAGCAGGGTGAGCGAGAGGCCGGTCCCCGGCAGCTCCAGCGCCAGCGGCGCGTTCTGCAGGCTGAACAGAACCTGCACCAGCGGGCTGCGGTCCAGGCTCCTCTCCGGACGCAGCTCCTCGACCAGCTTCTCGAAAGGCAGGTCCTGGTGCGCGTAGGCCGCCAGCGCCGTGCTCCGCACCGCGCGCAGCCACTCCCGACCGCTCTCCTCCTCCCGCGCCATGCCCCGCATCACCACCGTGTTGACGAAGAAGCCGATCAACGGCTCCACTTCCGAGCGCTCGCGGTTGGCGACGGTGGCGCCCACGGCGAGGTCGTCCTGGCCGGTGTAGCGCTGGAGCAGCAGCTCGAACGCCGCCAGCAGCACCATGTACAGGGTCGCGCCCTCGCTGTCGGCAAGGACCTTGAGGCCGGCCAGAGGAGCGCCAGGGAACACCGCCGGCCGGCGGTGGCCACGGCCGCTCTGTACAGCCGGACGGGGCCGGTCGGTCGGCAGCTCCAGCACCGGCAGACCGGCGAGTCGGCCCCGCCAGTAGGCGAGACGGTCGTCGAGCCCCTCCCCCTGGAGACGCTCGCGCTGCCAGAGCACGTAGTCCACGTACTGCACCGGCAGCTCCGCCAGCGATGGCGGCTGACGCCGGGAGAAGGCCTGGTAGAAGTCGCCCATCTCGCGGATCAGGACACCCAGCGACCAGGCGTCGGAGACGATGTGGTGCAGGGTCAGCAGCAGCACGTGATCGCCTGCGTCCCCCCCGGCGAGCCCGATCAGGGACGTCCGCAACAGCGGCCCGCGTGCCAGGTCGAAGGGACGGCGCGCCTCCTCCGCCCGCAACCGCTCCGCCTCCTTCTCCCCTGCCGACGACGGCAAAGCCTGGAGGTCGATCACCGGCAGCGCCAGCCGCCCCTCCGGGGCCACCTTCTGGACCGGACGGCCGCCAGCGACGGTGAAGGTAGTCCTCAGGGTCTCGTGCCGCCGCACGATCGCGCCGAGGGCCTGCTCGAGCACGGCCTCGTCCAGCGGGCCCTGGAGCCGGAACGCGGCGGGCACGTTGTAGACGGCACTGCCGGGCTGCAGCTCGTCGAGGAACCAGAGCCGTTCCTGGGAGAAAGAGAGAGGCGAGCCCTCGGCGTTCCTGGCGCCCGGCCGGATCCCTCCGGCGGTGCCCCCCTTCGCCTGCAGGCGCTTGAGGAGCTGGTCCAGCTTGCTGGGCGACAGCTGTTCGATCCGGTCGTCGAAACCGGTCAGGGCCGGTTTTTCCGTGATCATCTGTGCCTCCTCCACTTCCATCGACATCAACCATCAACTATCAACTATCAGCGCTTCCCGACCGTTCGCTCCCACCTGCCGCGCAGCCACACCCTGGGCATACGGAGCTCAGAAAGAGCCTGAAACGTTTTGAGCGGGTGTCCCCAGTCGAAGAAGGCGGCGATAGGGGGACGTCATCGGTTCCTTATTGCCAGCAGGGGATCGAGCAAGGCGGCACGCCGGGCAGGCACGAAGCAGGCCACCGCCACGACGAGGAGCAAGGCCAGGGATACCACAGAGAACGTGACCGGGTCCGTCGGCTGGACGCCGAAGAGCACGCCAGCCATGAGCCGGGTGAGCGCCAAGGCGCCGAGATTTCCCAACCCGAGCCCAATCAGGGCCAGGACGATACCCTGCCAGAGCATCTGTTGCAGCACCCGCCTGCGATCTGCCCCCAAGGCCATACGGATCCCGATCTCCTGCTTGCGTTGGTTGACAGCGAAGGAGACGACCCCGCTGACGCCGATCACCGTGATGAGGAACGCCAGGACGGCGAAGATGCCGAGCAACGTGGCGGTCAGCCGCGCGGGGGCCAGCCACTCGTTGCGCACCTGCGCCAGGGTCTGAACGTCGGCGACCGCCTGCTCCGGATCGATCTGCCGGATCACCTCCCGGATCTGCGGGAACAGCTTGGATGGATCCGAGTTGGCGCGGACCAGGTAGCTCATGCTCAGGTTGCCCTGCTGGTTGAAAGAGAGATAGCAGGTCTCCACGGGGCTGGTGTCGAGCCCCGTTTGCCGGACCTCTCCGACGATACCGACAATGACCAGCGGCGGGGCGCCGTCGAACGGCGCGCCCAGGGAGAGGCGTTTGCCGATCGGATCCTGACCAGGCCAGAAGCTGTTCGCCAGGGACTGGCTGATGATCGCGACCAGGGGGGACTCCGGGTGGTCGGTCGGATTGAACCCCCGGCCTTTGAGCAGCGGAATACCTACCGTGCGGAAGTAGTCGTCGCTCACCGTCACCAGGTGGGATCGCACTTCCATCGAGCCGGGCGGCATGCCTTCGACCCTCAACGGCGGGCTCAGGGGCTCGTCGCCCAGCGGGAAGGTGCTGGCCGCGGCTGTCGAGAGGACTCCAGGCAAGCTCTCTACCTCCTCGGCCAGGCGGCGGTGGAACCGGATCGCCCCCTCGGCGTCGTACTTCGAGAAGGGAAGCGCCAGGGTCATGGTCAAGACATTGCTGGCGTCGAACCCTCCGTCGACGCTCTGAAGTCGTAGCGAGCTGCGGATCATCAGCCCCGCACCGACCAGCAGCATGAAAGAGATCGTGAGCTGCGACACGATCAGGAGTTGCCGGAAACGCTGCCTTCCGGCGCTGGCCGTAGCCTGCCCGACACTCTCCTTCAACGAGCCCATGAGGCGATCGCGGCTGGCATGAAGCGCGGGCAGCAGGCCAAAGGCGATACCGGTCAACAGAGAGATACCGAGAGTGAACAGCATCACCCTGCCGTCAATGTCGATCTGCTGCGTGCGGGCAGTCGAGTGGCTGGCGAAGGCGATCAGCAGGTCCAGGCCAAGGTATGCGAACACCAGACCCAGGACGCCGCCCAGGAACGCGACGAGGGTGCTCTCGGTGAGCACTTGGCGGATCAATCGGCGGCGGTCGGCGCCCAGGGCGGCGCGCAGGGCCACCTCCCGCTCCCGCTTGAGGAGCCGTGCGAGGATCAGGTTCGCCACGTTGGTGCAAGCGATCAGCAGCACCAGGCCGACCGCGACCAGCAGGATCAGCAGGGTCGGCCGGATCTCGACAGTCAATGCCTCTCGCACCGGCGTTACGGCCAGAACGAGGTCCGAGCTCGCCCTGTAGACCTCGGGGTACTCCTGGCGCAGACGGCTGAAGACCGTCATGAGGTCGGTCTGCGCCTGCTCTACCGTCACGTTGTCCTTGAGACGGCCGAACAGGTGCAAGAAGCGACTGCTGCGGTTGTTGATGTTTGTCTCGGAAGACCGGTATGGACAGGCCATCGCCGGGATGTACAGGTCGTCTCTCTCGCCCGGGTACTTCGGGAGGCGGGGAAGCACCCCCACCACGGTGATCGGGCGCTCGTTCATCTCGAAGACCTGACCCAGGATGTTCGGGTCGCCTCCAAACTGCTCGCGCCAGAACTCGTAGGTGAGCAACAGGACCGGGTTGGCTCCCGGCGCGTTGTCCTCGGTGGTAAAAGTCCGGCCCAGCAGCGGCTTGACGCCGAGGTCATTGAAGAACGCCGGCGAGACCACCGCCGTCTGTACCCGCCTCGGCTCACCACGGCCGAGGAGCGTGAACGCCATGGAGTGATACTCCATGAGCGAGGCGAGCGTCCGGTTCTGCTTCTGGAAGTCGAAGTACTCCTGGATCGAGACGCGGACATCGTTGGGGCCCACGGCGGCCTTGTACTCTATGCGTACAAGCTTGTCGCCATTGGTGTAGGGCAAAGGCCGGAGAAGGACGCCATCGACCATGCTGAAGATGGCGGTGTTGACGCCAATCCCCAATGCGAGGCTCAGCACGGTCGCCAGAGCGAAACCCGGGTTCCGCAGCAGTTGCCGGATAGCGTACCTCACGTCATAGAGCAGCGTAGACATACATTTGGATTCCAGGGGGTTCGGTCCGTTCAGGAGCCGTGTCAGCCGTCTCATAGCTTTCCATGCACTTTTATCCTATCACCCGCCCATGGAGCCGCCCGCTCGCGGCCGTACTCATCTATCCCTTCTCAACTTCCATCAAAGCATCCAAACCGTCCGCTCCCGCCTGCCGCGCCAGCTCCTTGACCACCGTCACCGCCAGCCCGGCGACCGTCGGGGCTTCAAAGAGGCTGCGCACGGGCAGCTCCACGCCAAACGACGTACGGACTTTGGAAAGCACCTGGGACGCCTTGAGCGAGTGCCCGCCGACCGAGAAGAAGCTGTCGTGGACCCCGATGGGGCCGGTCTGGAGCACCTCCGACCAGATCGCGGCCAGGATCTCTTCGAGGGTTGAGCGGGGCGCGACGAACCCGGCCTCCCGCGCTGTCTTCCCCGGGTCGGGGAGCGCGCGGCGGTCCAGCTTGCCGTTGCCGGTGCGCGGCAGGGCGGCGAGCGGCACGAACGCCGCGGGCACCATGTGGGCGGGCAGCCGTTCGGCGAGGAAGCGCCGCAGCTCCTCCGCGGCCGGCGGCGGCTCCTTGCTCGGTACGACATAGGCCACGAGGCGGCGGTCTCCCCCCTCCCCGTGCGGCACCACGGCGGCCTCGCGGAGCCCGGGATGCCGGTACAGGGCCGCCTCGATCTCCTCCGGCTCGATGCGGAAGCCCCGCACCTTGACCTGGTGGTCCAGGCGGCCGAGCAGCTCGACCTCCCCGTCCGGCAGCCAGCGGGCGACGTCGCCGGTGCGGTAGAGCCGCCCCCCCGGCGTCCCGCAGCTGTCCGGTGCGAACCGCTCCGCCGTGAGGTCCGGCCGGCCCAGATAGCCGCGCGCCAGACCGGCGCCGGCGAGGCAGAGCTCGCCCGGCACGCCCGCCGGGACCGGCCGCAGGCCCGCGTCCAGGACCTGCGCCCGGGTGCCGGCCAGAGGCGTCCCCACCGTCATCCGCTCGACGCCTCGCGGCACCTCGACGAAGGTCGAGTAGGTCGTGTCCTCGGACGGCCCGTAGAGGTTGAGGACACGCCCTACCCGCGGGTGGCGGTGGAGCCGCTCCGCCAGACGGACCTGCAGCGCCTCGCCGGCGAGGTTGACCGTGAGCGGTCCGGGCGGCAGCTCGCCTTCGGCCAGCTCCGCCATGGCCGAAGGCACCGTGTTGACCAGCGTCACCGCGGCCGCGTCGGCGAGCCCCGGCAGGGCCAGGGCGTTGTCGGCCAGCACCACCGCGCCCCCCCAGGAGAGCGGCGCGAACAGCTCGAAGACCGAGAGGTCGAAGCAGATCGAGGTCGCGGCCAGGACGCCCGCCAGCTCCGCGGCCGAGAACGCCTCGCGCGCCCAGAGCATGCGCGCCACCGGGCCGCGGTGCTCGATCGCCACCCCCTTGGGCCGGCCGGTCGAGCCCGAGGTGTAGATCAGGTAGGCGAGGTTGCCGGCGTCCGCGGTCGACCCCGCGGCCGGCCCCGCCGTCTCTCCGCCCTCCGGCAGCGGTTCGTCGAGGCGGACCAGCGC
>JBKKAU010000667.1:0-19975 GCA_046714475.1 Thermoanaerobaculia bacterium | reverse complement strand
AACCTGCCGGTGAGCAAGGTCCGGGCCGAGGATCTCAGGAGACGGTCGAAGGGATTTCGAGTCCAGGACTGCGTCAGGGCGACCTCGGCGACTTGCGGAAAGGGGAGGCCGCAGATCTCGGCCCGCGAACGCCCAAGCCAGCACATGGGTGTCCAGATAGATCACGGACGCCATTCGCCAGACCAGTCGAGATGGACAAGATCTTCCGGGCGCTGACCTGAGCCTGGGCGGTGGGCGGTCAGGAGTGCGAGAATCCCGCTTATGGCCGACCTAGCCGCCTCCTCGCCCCTGACCTCGCTGCCCGAGACGGCGAAGACCACCTCCCGTCCCTCCCTCGCCGCCCGCATCCCGGAGGGAGGCAGCGCCGACCCCGACGAGATCCTCGACCGGTTCGTCGGCTGGGTGGCGGATCTGGGGCTCGACCTCTACCCCGCCCAGGAGGAGGCGCTGCTCGAGATCCTGGCCGGACGCCACGTGATCCTCAACACCCCCACCGGGTCAGGCAAGTCGCTGGTCGCCCTGGGGCTCCACTTCAAGGCGCTCTGCGAGGGAAGGACCTCCTTCTACACCAGCCCGATCAAGGCGCTGGCCAGCGAGAAGTTCTTCTCCCTCTGCGACGACTTCGGCCCCGAAAACGTCGGCATGCTGACCGGCGACGCCAGCATCAACCCGACCGCCCGGATCATCTGCTGCACCGCCGAGGTGGTGTCCAACATGGCCCTGCGCCAAGGGGCCAGGCTCGACGCCCCCTACGTGGTCATGGACGAGTTCCACTACTACTCCGACCCGGAGCGCGGCGTGGCCTGGCAGATCCCGCTGATCACCCTGCCCCGGACCCGGTTCCTGCTGATGTCCGCCACCCTCGGCGACGTCACCGGCATCGCCGACCGGCTCCAGGAGCAGACCGGCACCGAGGTCGCGCTGGTCAGCTCGGACCACCGCCCGGTGCCGCTCGACTTCGAGTACCGCGAGACCCCCCTCCACGAGACCGTCGAAGTCCTGCTCGCCTCGGGCCGGTCGCCGATCTACATCGTCAACTTCACCCAGCGCGAGTGCGCCGAGCTCGCCCAGGCGCTGACCAGCATGCAGATCGGCACGCGCGAGGAGCGCGAGCGCATCCGCGAGGCGGTCGGCAACTTCCGGTTCGACACCCCATACGGCAAGGAATTCCGGCGCTTCCTCTCCTTCGGCATCGGCGTCCACCACGCCGGGCTACTCCCCAAGTACCGGCTTCTCGTCGAGCAGCTGTCGCAGCAGGGGCTCCTCAAGGTCATCTCCGGGACGGACACCCTCGGCGTCGGGGTCAACATCCCGATCCGCACCGTCCTCTTCACCCGGCTCTCCAAGTTCGACGGCCGCAAGGTCTCGATGCTCTCGGTGCGCGACTTCAAGCAGATCGCCGGCCGCGCCGGCCGCAAGGGGTTCGACGACCGCGGCAGCGTCGTGGCGCAGGCGCCGGAGCACATCGTCGAGAAGCGGAAGAACGAGAAGAGCGGCAGCAAAAAGCCGGTCAAGGGGCCGGTCAAAGGAGAGGTCTCCTGGAGCGAAGAGACCTTCGAGAAGCTGATGTCCCGGCCGCCCGAGACCTTGAAGTCGCGCTTCCGGATCACCCACGGCATGATCCTCGACCTGCTGCAGCGCGACGCCGAGGAGAACGACCCGAACCATCGCAACTTCCATTCGCTGCGCGAGCTGATCCGCCGCAGCCACGAGGAAGAGGGCACCAAGGCCCGCCTGCTCTCCCAGGCCGCCGTGCTCACCCGCTCGCTCTACCGCGCCGGCATCATCCGGATGACGCGCGATACGAAGACCCACTACCTCTGGATCTCGGTGGCCGGCGACCTGCAGCTCGACTTCTCGCTCCACCACGCCCTGTCGCTCTACCTCGTCGAGACCCTGGACCGGCTCCAGACCGACTCCCCGGACTACATCTTCGACCTGATCACGCTGGTCGAGTCGATCCTGGAGGACCCGGACATCGTGCTGCGCAAGCAGGTGGACCGGGCGAAGCAGGAGCTGGTCGCGCAGCTCAAGGCCGACGGCGTCCCCTACGAGGAGCGGATGGAGCGCCTGGAGGAGGTCACCCACCCCAAGCCGCTCGCCGACTTCCTCTACGGCTCGTTCAACCTCTTCCGCGGCCGGCATCCCTGGGTGGCCGGCTACGACATCCGGCCCAAGTCGATCGGCCGCGAGCTGTTCGAGGGGTACATGAGCTTCGCGGACTACGTGAAGCGCTACAGCCTGCAGAGGAGCGAGGGCGTGCTCCTGCGCTATCTCTCGCAGCTCTACAAGACGCTGGACCAGACGATCCCCGAGCCGGTCAAGACCGAGGGGGTATGGGACGCGCTGGGCTTCTTCCGGGCTCTCGTCGAGCAGACCGACTCCAGCCTGCTCGAGGAGTGGGAGGCGATGCTCCACCCGGACATCCTGGTCCGTACCCGGCACCGCGAGGCGGCGCGCGAAGTCCTCTGGCTCCAGGAGCTGCTCGCCGACCCCAAGACCTTCATGGCGCGGGTGCGCTCCGAGATGCACCTGCTCGTCCGCGCCCTGTCGAACCGGGACTGGGAGGAGGCGGCGGCGGCCATCCGCCAGGACCCCGCGGACCCCGAGACCGTCTGGGACGCCGACCGCTTCGAGGCGGCGCTCGCCCCCTTCTTCGAGGAGCATGGCGCCCTGATCTTCGGCCCCGAGGCCCGCCGCCACCAGTGGACGCAGATCCGCGCCACCGGCGACCGCACCTGGGAGGTCACGCAGACCCTGCTCGATCCGGAAGGGGACAACCTCTGGGCGACCTACGGCGCCATCGACCTGCGCGACCCGCACGCGGTCGACGGCCCCCTGGTGCGGCTGTCGCGGATCGGGCCGTGAGCCGGCCCGACAGGTGTATGATTCCCCATACGCTCTAGCTGGATCGAACAGCCCTTCCCTGGAGGTGTACCGCGCCGCCCCGGCGTCGCCGTAGAGCCGTCAAATCATGTGGTTTGTTGAAGTTCCAGCACCGGCGGCGATCTCCTGGCCGGCTCGGGCGCGGCACGGCATCCCTCTTGCCCCTAGAGGCGGCAACAAGGAGGGATGATCGAATGACCGTGTTGCCTCGCCCGCGACTCCGCCTGCTCCACTTCGTTGCCTGGGTCCTGACTCTGCTGCTCGCCGACTTGCTCCGCGCGCAGGAGGTCGAACCGCCGCGCTTCCTGCTCGAGACCATCACTGTCGAAGGTCCGCGGCCCGCCGCCGCCAACATCGTCCGCGCCGAGTCGCTGCTCGAAGAGGGGCGCGCCTATACCGAGGACGAGCTGCGGCAGGCGGTCTACCGCATCAAGCGCCTCCCCTTCGTGCTGGAGGCCGACTTCGCCCTGCGCCGGGGGAGCGAGCGTGGCGCCTATGAGCTGGCGATCCAGGTCCGGCAGGCGCGGAAGTTCTTCTTCGACCACTCGGTCGGCCTCGTCCTGTTTGACGAGCCCATCGCCCTGGACTCGAGAATCCCCGAGGACTCGTATGGCCAGGCGGAAGGCCGGGTCGGTCTGCGCCAGTTCATCGGCCGCTCCGGCGTTCTCTTCGGGACGTTCGACATCGCCGAGGGCTTCCAGCTGGGCTACACCCACTACGACCTCTTCGGCCGGGGTATCGTCGCGAGCGCCGGCTACTCGGCGGAGGGCGTGTTCTGCTGCCGGTACCGGGCCATCCCTTTCGGGCTGGACCCGAGCTTCGTTTCCTGGGACTTCGGCTCGTCCACGCAGGCCTCCCTTCACCTGTCCATTCCCCTCTCGGTAGACCGCTCCGTGCAGATGGGGGTCAGCGAACGCCGGGGCGGCGCGGAGGCCCGCTGGGAGGTCTTGAGCGGCGGCCGTTTCGAAGTCGAGTCCTGGGAGGATTTCACCGACGGCGACCTGACCTACCGCACGGCCGAGGCGAAGTGGGTCTGGGACACCACCGATCACCCTCTGGTCCCGACCCGCGGGCTCTCCGTCTCGGCGGGAATCGAGGCCGCGGATTTCAGCGCGCGGGACCTGACGGGCTCCCGCTTCGACCCGGTCGCCCAGACCAGCGTGCTCTTCCCCGTCCCGTCCTACGAGTCCCAGGAGGTGAGCCTGGTCGGCGCGGCCGTGCGTCACTGGCCCATCACCCCGCGGCAGACGGTATCGGTCAAAGGCCGCGTCTCGGCCGGACAGTCGCGGATCGAGAACTTCCGCCGGGCCGATGGGGAGCTCATTGACACCAGCCTCGACATCTACGGCGGCTCGGTCGGCCTCCAGCACACCTGGGACCTCTGGCGGACGCGCAAGACGAACGACTACGTCGACCACCGGTTCGAGACTACGTTGGAGCTCGGGACCGAGTCGTTCTCTTCGGACGTCGACCTCGCCCTGGAGACCTCGCCCCTGGAGCGGTTCGAGGCGGCGGTCGCCTATGTCTTCCGCAACCAGTGGGGGCGTCTGCGGTTCCAGCTGGCGTACCTGGACCTGGGGGAGGTCTTCCAGTGATCCGGGCCGTCCTGCGGTGGTCCTGGCTGCTGCTCCTGGCCTCCTTCCTCCATGCCATGGAGAGGCCGGCGCTGGAAAAGACCTCCGGCGGGGGGATGGCCCTCACCCGGCTGCCGCCGGTGCTCGGCGAGGCGGAGGTCCGCCGCCAGCTCGACACCGGGCTCACCACGACGCTCGCCTTCCACGTCCGGGTGGCGGACACCCGGGGTACCCGCACCGAGGGCGGGGCCCGGGTCGACGTCCGCTTCGAGCTCTGGGACGAGGTCTACCTGGTGACGCGGATCGACGCCGGAGGCAAGGTGGCGCGGGCCACCCTCCCCTCTTTCGAGAAGCTCGCCGAGTGGTGGCGCGAGCAGAGGCTCGAGGTCGTCCCCGCCGCCCGGCTCGCCGGCCGCACGCCGCCTCTCCGGGCCGACGTGCGGCTGCGCGTCATCCCCTTCTCCCAGGCCGAGCAGCTCGACACCCAGCGCTGGCTGTCGCGGTCTCTCGCCGGTGAAGAGGCCGGCAGCGCCGGGGCGCTGTCGGAGGCGTCCGCGACGGAGTCGTTCGACCAGCTCCTCCAGAGCCTGATGGCCACCTCGATCCAGCGCCCGGCCCTCGTCGAGTTCTCCTGGAAGCTGCCCTTTCCCGGAGGGAAGCGACGATGAGCTGGCGCTCCGCGGTGGTGACGCTGACCGGCATGCTGCTCGCCGTCGCCGTCCTGTTGGGGATCTTCGAGCGGCGGATCTCCGCCGCCTGGTTCCGGCTCGGGCACCACCCGGAGATCGTCACCGCCCTGGAGCAGTCGCGCGACGACCAGAAGGCGCTGGCCCGGCTCGACCCCGGTCGGCGCCAGCTCTACCGCCAGCGCTTCGACGAGATCGGGACCCTCCACCAGCGCCTCCTCATCCTGGAGCACAACCGGCTCGGCATCGCGCGGCGCTACCAATGGATCGTCCTCTCGATGGTGGGCGGCGTGCTGCTCGCGGCCGGCGGGTTCCAGATCGTCCGTCAGCGCCGCCAGGAGCGGCGTCTCGAACGGCTGCGCGATTCGCTGGTCGCCCTCTCGGCCGGCGAACAGGGGCTGTCGGTCGGCGTCCGCGGCCGCGACACGCTGGGGCGGATCGCCGGCATGGTGGAGGAGGTCTCCCGCGTCATGGCGCGCGACCGCCAACGGCTCGCCGCGCTCCGCAACCTTTCCACCTGGCAGGAGGCCGCCCGCCGCCAGGCGCATGAGATCCGCACGCCGCTCACCGCCGCGCGGCTGGAGCTCGAGAGGCTCCAGGGGAGGGCCGCCGAGCCCGACGAGGTCCGGCAGGCTGCCGCCAGCCTCACCGAGGAGCTGGAGCGCCTCGCCCGCTTCACCCGCCAGTTCACCTCCTTCGCCCGGCTGCCGCACCCCCGCCTCGAAGAGCACGACCTCGGCCGCACGGTCGAGGAGTTCGCCGCCACCTTCAAGGACGCCTGGCCGGGTCTCACCCTGCGCTTCGAGCCGCCGCCGGAACCGGTGCGCGCGGTCTTCGACCGCGAGCTCGTGCGGCAGGTCCTGGTCAACCTCTGCGACAACAGCGCGCAGGTTCTGCGGGACGCCGGGACGATACGCTTGCGCCCCATGGAGACCCCCGCGACCGCGCTCCTGGAGGTGGCCGACGACGGCCCCGGCATCGCGCCGGAGGTGCGCGGCCGGGTCTTCGAGCCCTACGTGACGACCCGGACCGTCGGCGAGGGGATGGGGCTCGGGCTCGCCATCTCCAAGAAGATCCTGCTCGACCATGGCGGCGACCTGGAGGTGGCGGAGAGCGCCGGCCCCGGCGCCACGTTCCTCCTGACCCTGCCCAAGAGGAGGGCGGCGTGACCCGGCTGCTGATCGTCGAGGACGACGAGAAGATCCGCGCCGGTCTCCTCCTCCAGCTCCGGGAGGAGGGCTACGCGCCGCAGGCCGTCTCGCGCGCCGAGGAGGCGCTGACCTGGCTTGGCGACGAGCGCCAGCCGCTCCCCGAGCTGCTGCTCCTCGACGTGCGGCTCCCCGGGATGAGCGGCGTCGACCTGGTACGGAAGCTCGTCGCGGCCGGCCGTTTCCCGCCCACGATCATCCTCTCGGGCGAGGCCTCGATCAGCGAGACGGTCGAGGCGCTGCGGCTCGGGGTCCACGACTTCATCGAGAAGCCGTTCAGCCGCGAGCGGCTGCTGCGCGCCATCGAGAACGCGTTGGAGAACGCGGCGCTCAAGCGCGAGGTGGCCTCGCTGCGGGCCGACCTCGGAGGAGAACCGGAGATCCTCGGCAGTTCGCCGGCCGTCGAGGCCCTGCGGCAGCGGCTGGCCCGCGCCGCCGCGACCGAGGCCCGGGTGCTGATTATCGGCGAGAGCGGCACCGGCAAGGAGCTGGTGGCCGCCGCCCTCCACCTCCAGAGCCGCCGCGCACACCGGCCGTTCGTCAAGATCAACTGCGCCGCCATCCCGGCGCCTCTCGTCGAAGACGAGCTGTTCGGCCATGCCCGCGGCGCCTTCACCGACGCCAAGGTTGCCAAGCCGGGCCTTTTCGAGGAGGCCGACGGCGGCACGCTGTTCCTCGACGAGATCGGCGACATGGAGCTGCAGGTCCAGGCGCGGCTGCTGCGGGTGCTGGAGGACGGCCGGGTGCGGCGCGTCGGCGAGACCCGCGACCGGCAGGTGGACGTGCGGGTCCTCGCCGCTACCCACCGCAACCTGGAGGGGGAGGTGCGCTCGGGCCGCTTTCGGGAAGACCTCTACTTCCGGCTCGCCCACCTCCCGCTCGACGTCCCGCCCTTGCGCGAGCGTGGCGGGGACATCCACCTGCTGTTCGAGAACTTCCTGGAGCGGTTCCGGCGCCAGCACCGGATCCGCGCCCAGCGGGTCGACCCCGAGGTGCTGCATTACCTGGAGCGCTACGCCTGGCCGGGCAACGTCCGCGAGCTGCGGAACCTCTGCGAGCGCCTGGTGGTCTTCGGCGGCGACCCGATCACCGCCGAGGATCTCCCCTCCGCCTTCTTCGAGCCGGCCCAGGCCCCCGAGACCGGGCTCCTGCTGCGGCCGGCGGCGTTGCCCATCGTCACCTGGCGGGACTTCAAGGCGCAGTGCGAGCGCGAGTACATCGAGAGCGTCCTGCGCCGCACCCGCTGGAACTTCAGCGCCGCCGCCCGCCTCCTCGACGTCCAGCGCACCTACCTCCACCAGAAGGTGAAGGCGCTGGGGATCCGGCGGCCGGGGGTGGGTGGGGAGGAGGAGAACGAAAGCCTCGTTTCGGAGCAACGGTAGGTCCAAGAAAAGTGCAAGGTTTTTCCTCTGGATTCCGTCTTTCTTAGGCAACCGAAAAGGAGGAAGACCCTGATGGCCCATCTTGGAGCAGCGTACGCTTCACCCAGTCCCTTACTTTTGTGCTATAACGTAAGGAGACGAGGGGAACCTGCGATGATCCTTTCCACCGCGAAGCTCACCGAGAAGTACCAGATCACCGTTCCGACCGAGGTGCGCCGTCGCCTCGGGCTCAAGGCGGGGGATCTCGTCTACCTGGCTCTCGAAGGGGACCAAGTGGTCCTGCGCGCGGCCCGCGGCGGGTGGACGGAGAGCTCGCGGGGGCTCGGCGCGGAGGTCTGGCAGGCGGAGGGCGGCGCGGCCGCCGCGATCGAGCGCGAGCGGGGCTCCTGGGAATGAGCGCCGGGACAGCAGGACCCAACGCGCCGCGGAGGCTCCCCCTCTACGGCGTGGACACGATGCTGTTCGTCTACCACTTCGAAGGCAACAAGCGGTTCGGGCCGGCGGCGGGCCGTCTACTGCAGGCGGCGGAGGACGGGCGGTGCCGTCTGGTCGCCTCGGTCCTCGCCCTACTGGAGGTGCTGGTCGTCCCCAAGCGCCATGGCAAGGAGGACCTCTGCCAGCGCTACCGCGACCTGTTCGAGTCCTTTCCCAACCTCTCGCTCCGGCCCGTCGAGCGCGAGGTCGTCGAAATCGCCTCGGACCTGCGGGCCCGGCACGACCTCCGCACCCCCGACGCCCTCCACCTCGCGACGGCGATCCACGCCGGGGCGGATTCGTTCGTCAGCGAGGACCGGCGGCTGAGAGGGGTTCAGGAAGTGCGGGTGGTGGGGCTGGAGGAGGTACCCTGATCAGGAGGCGCCCGCCGCCTCTTTCGCCACTCTACCCAAAGCCTCGAGCTCCTCCACCTCCCGCCCCTTGACGTCGGGCCAGCGGACCTTGCGGGCGGTCATTGCCGCCTCCAGGCGCTCCCAGAGGGCGCGGTTGGAGACGGGGTTGCCCTCCTGGGTCTTCCAGCCGCGGCGCTTCCAGCCTTCGAGCCAGCCGGAGGCGCCGTTCCTCAGGTAGTCGGAGCCGGTATGGACGGCAACCGTGATCCTCTCGGGAAGCTGCTCCAGCACCTGGGCGGCGGCGATCAGGTCGAGCTGGTTCGGGGTGGTCGCCGAGACGGCGCCGGAGAGGACCCTCTCCTCTCCGGCCTGACGCACCAGCGCCGCCCATCCACCCTTTCCCTTGGCGCAGGAGATTCGCAGGAAGACCTCGGCATCGGGCGGCGCTGCGATCGGCATCCCCGTTGTGGGCGCGGTCCCCCGGGCGGCGCGCTGCTCGCGGATCGCCAGGGTCGCGAGCTGGTCGGCGCGCTCGTTCCAGCGGTTGCCGGCGTGCCCCTTGACCCAGCTCCACCGGATGTCATGCTCCCGGACCAGGTCCGCCAGGCGCCGCCAGAGGTCCTCGTTCTGGAGCTCGCCGTCCTTGCGACGCCAGCCGCGGGCGATCCAGCCAGGGAGCCATTGCGTGATCCCCTTCCGCAGATACTGAGAATCCGTGAACAGCTGCACCCGGCAGCGCTGCTTCAAGGCTTCCAGAGCGCGGATGGCGGCGGTCAGCTCCATCCGGTTGTTGGTGGTCTGGGGCTCGCCGCCGCGCAGCTCCTTGGCCGCGCCGCCCACGGCGAGCAGCACGGCACCCCAGCCGCCTGGGCCGGGGTTGGGATCGGCGCCCCCGTCGGTGTAGACGGTGACTTCCGGGAGTGGAGAGAGGGACTCGGTCATGGACGGCGGATTGTACCCGGGATCTCTGGCATGCCCGTTGCTACATCTATGTAAGTATGGACCGCACGCGTCTCCTCCCCACGCTGATCTTCCTGATCATCAGCCTCTGCGGCTGATCCGTCCTGAGCACCGGTCCGAAAGGCTGATATCGTCTTCTGAGGGCCTCAGAGGACATTGGATTACACTTGTGCGACTAGTACGAGCCCATGAGTGTACGAAGCCCACCTCAAACCCGGATCCCTTTACCTCTGGAAGGGATTGAAGCCTTCTGCCATCGCTGGAAGGTCGAAGAGCTGGCGTTTTTCGGCTCCGTGCTGCGGGAGGACTTCACGCCGGACAGCGACGTGGACGTCCTGGTGACGTTCTCCCCTGAGGCACGCTGGAGCCTCTTCGACTTCGTCGAGATGCAGGAGGAGCTGACAGGGCTTCTCGGGCGCAAGGTGGACCTTGTGAGCAAAGGTGGATTGCGCAACCCCTTCCGCCGGCACGAAATCCTGAGGTCACGCCAGGTCGTCTATGCCGCTTGAAAACCGCGACGCCGGCTACCTCTGGGACATGTTGGAAGCTGCCCGGGAAGTCCTGGGCTTCACTCGCGGGATGACCTTCGAGGCCTACCGAGAGAACCGCATGCTGCAATTGGCGGTCGAGCGGAGCCTTCAGATCCTGGGAGAAGCCGCCAACCGGGTCAGCGTGGGCCTCCGCGAAGCTCATCCTGAGATCCCCTGGCGCAAGCTTCCTCCCCTGCCAACGGATTGAGAGGCATCCTCACAGGGAGCCTCTCCCCTCCGAGTGGAGTCCATTCCCGCTGGATCAGCCGTCATCACTCCTCGCCTGGCTTGTACGAGGGATCGACGCCCGCCACGCTGTGGCACGCGCCTTGCGGTTCTTCCTAGTTTGATCGGCGCAGACCGATCCCCTCTCGATCCTTCAAGGAGGCCCGAGCCACAACCATCTTTTTCACAGGAGGTACTCCACCGTGCGAGACGCCTTGACTTCCGATCGATTCGACCAGGGCACGGGGGACTTCACAGAAGACACCCCGCGGTATTACGAACCCTCCTCCGAGCACCGCCTCGCCTCGGTCGTCGGCACCGCGGCCCTGGCCGTGAGCGGCGCCGTGCTGGTCGGCTACATGCTCAAGCAACGCTCCCAGCGGGCCGACACCTACTCCGACCGCCAGGCGGCCGGCCCCTGGCCGCTCCGCAGGACCCGCGAGGCCTCCGAGTCGCTCCCAGTCACCATCGAGACCGCCATCACCATCGACAAACCTCGCCAGGAGCTCTACGACTTCTGGCGCCGGTTCGAGAACCTCCCCCAGTTCATGAAGAACCTGGAGTCGGTCACCGACCTCGGCGACGGGCAGTCGCACTGGGTCGCCAAGGCCCCCATCGGCTTCAAGGTCGAATGGGACGCCGAAATCATCGAAGAGCGCTCCGGCCAGCTCATCTCCTGGCAGTCGCTCCCTGGATCTCAGGTCCACAACGCCGGGTCGGTGCTGTTCGAGGACGACCCCGCCGGCCGCGGCGCCATCGTCCGCGTCAGCTTCGACGCCCAGCCTCCGGGCGTCATCGGCCGGATGGTGGGCAAGGCGCTCAACCCGGTCACCGAACAGCAGGTCCGGGAGGACCTCCGGCGCTTCAAGAGCCTGATGGAGGCCGGCGAGGTCCCGACCACCGACGGTCAGCCCCAGGGCAAGCGGCACGCGATCAATTTTCATAACCCCCTGTGAGGGATCAACAGCGCCCTTCGACCCTCAGGGGCCGGCGGGCCGGGAGTAGCGACATGAGAGCAGTCTGCTGGAACGGTGTAACCGATGTCCGGGTCGAGAACGTACCCGACCCTGAGATCCTGAACCCACGGGACGCCGTGATCCGCATCACCTCCGCGGCGATCTGCGGCTCCGACCTCCATCTTTACGACGGGTACATCCCCTCGATGAAAAAAGGGGACATCCTGGGCCACGAGTTCATGGGCGAGGTGGTCGAGGTCGGCCCCGGGGCCAGGAACCTGTCGGTCGGCGACCGCGTGGTCGTCCCCTTCAACATCGCCTGCGGCCAGTGCTTCTTCTGCAAGAAGGAGCTGTTTTCGCTCTGCGACAACTCCAATCCCAACGGCTGGATGTCCGAGAAGATGTACGGCCACACGACGGCCGGCCTGTACGGCTACTCGCACCTGACGGGCGGCTACGCCGGCGGCCAGGCCGAGTACACGCGGATCCCCTACGCCGACTTCAACGCCCTGAAGGTCCCCGAGGGCATGCCGGACGAGAAGGTCCTATTCCTCGGCGACATCTTCCCCACCGGCTACATGGCGGCGGAGAACTGCGGCATCCAGCCGGGCGATACCGTCGCGATCTGGGGCTGCGGCCCGGTCGCCCAGTTCGCCATCCAGAGCGCCTGGATGCTCGGCGCCGGCCGCGTCATCGCCATCGACAAGGTCCCCGAGCGCCTGGCGCTCGCCCAGAGCTGGGGCCGGGCCGAGGTGATCAACTCCGACGAGGTCGACAGCGTCCTCGACGCGCTGCGCGACATGACCGGCGGACGCGGGCCGGACGCCTGCATCGACGCCGTCGGCATGGAGGCGCACGGCCACTCGGCGGTCGATCACTTCTACGACAAGGCCAAGCAGACCTTGCGTATGGAGACCGACCGGCCGAACGCCCTGCGCGAGGCGATCATGGCCTGCCGCAAGGGCGGCACGGTGTCGATCCCCGGGGTCTACGGCGGCTTCATCGACAAGATGCCGATCGGCGCGGCGTTCAACAAGGGCCTCACCCTCAAGATGGGCCAGACGCACGTCCAGAGATACATGAAGCCGCTGCTCGAACGGATTGAAAAGGGCGAGATCGATCCCGAGCGGGTCGTCAGCCACCGCATGAACCTCGACCAGGCGCCCGGGGGCTACGACATCTTCAAGAAGAAGGAGGACAACTGCATCAAGATCGTCCTCAAGCCCCACGGCAACGGCCATCATCATCACGGCAACGGCCACGGGGAGGGGATGGCATGAGGCAGCCGGCTCAAGCGGCAGAGAAGAACCTGAGCGACGCCGCCAGGCTCCTGCTCGCCGGGGCGGCCGGTTTCGGATTGGCGGTCGTCGCGCGCTCGGTGCGCCGGCGACCGGCCATGGACTTCCGGGACAAGGTCGTGGTGATCACCGGCGGTTCGAGGGGTCTGGGTCTGTTGATGGCCCGCGAGCTGGCCCGGGAAGGGGCGCGGCTGGCGATCCTGGCGCGCGACCCGGAGGAGCTCGACCTGGCGCGCCGGGAGCTCGCCGCTCTCGGCGGGCACAGGGTGCTGGCCCTGCCCTGTGACGTGGGGGAGCGCAAGGAGGCGGAGTGGGCGCTGGAGACGGCGGTCGAGCGGTTCGGACGGCTCGACGTGCTGATCAACAACGCCGGCATCGTCCAGGTGGGGCCGCTGGAGCACATGACGGTCGAGGACTTCGAGGAGACGATGCGGGTCCACTTCTGGGGCCCGCTCTACCTCTCGCTGGCCGCCCTGCCATACCTGCGCGAGCAGGAGGGCGGCCGGATCGTCAACATCTCCTCGATCGGCGGCCAGGTGGCGATTCCGCACATGGTGCCCTACTCGGCGAGCAAGTTCGCGCTGGTCGGCCTGTCGGACGGCCTGCGGTCGGAGCTCGCCCGGGAAGGCATCTACGTCACCACCGTCTGCCCGGGTCTGATGCGCACCGGCTCGCACGTCAACGCCCTGTTCAAGGGCAGGCGGGACGAGGAGTTCTCCTGGTTCGCGGTCTCGGACTCGCTGCCGCTGACCTCGACCAGCGGTCGGCGGGCGGCGCGGCGGATCGTCAAGGCCTGCCGTTACGGCGAGCCGCACCTGACGATCACCGTCCAGGCCAAGCTGGGGAGGGCCATCGCGGCCCTGGCTCCCAACCTGACCGGCCGCGCCACGGAGCTGGCCGCCCGGTTCCTTCCGGAGTCGAACGGCCGGGACGGCCAGGAGGCCCAGCCCGGCTGGAAGAACTCCTCCCGCTGGGCGCCGTCGCTGCTCACCCGTCTCTCCGACGAAGCCGCGGTCGAGAACAACGAGCTGCGGGGGGAGGCGGTAGGGTACGGACGCAACGGGAACCACTCATCACCCCCTGGCTCCCTCCCTTAGGAGGGGAGCCAGGTGACGGGAGAGGGGATGGGGGCGAGGGCCCCCTTCCCTTGACTCCCTCCCATACCTCATCTAGATTCAGCCCTGCCGCATCTATAGAACATCTGGCTGGGAGCTCTGGGCTTCGGCTTCCATGATGGGGAGGGATTCGCCTTGGCGCCACACTCCAAGAAGCCGCGGCTCGGTCTCCAACTGGCTCGCGCGTCGGCCGACCCCCGCTTCTTTGACCAGGTCCACGTCCTCTTCGGCGGCACCGGCGCCGTCGGCGGGGCCACCGCCCTGCAGATGATCAGCCTCTTCGAGGAGGCGGCGCGCTGGCGGGGCGCCGATCCCCACGCTCGCGAAGACCGCGCGCCGCGCATCGTCATCACCGGGCGCTCCAAGCCCGAGGTCCGGCTCTTCACCCATCTCCTCTTCGACGTCCAGCAGCGCGACCATGGCCGTCACCCCGAGACGGTCGAGGGCGTCGGCTACCGTACGGCCGGCGGCGTCGTGGTCGAGCTGACCATCCTCGCCATCGACCCGTCGCTGCCCGGCCTCGAAGACTTCGCCCAGAAGGACGAGGCGGGACGGCGCGAGGGCATCCAGAGCTTCCTCGCCGCGGGCGGGCTCGGCCTCGACAGCCCCGGCGAGGACAAGGCCCGCTTCCTCGAGCGCTCCCTCGGAGAGCGGGTCGGCCAGCCGTTCACCCGCTTCCTCACCGGCCACCGGCGGGAGCGGGGGCTCGCGGGCGAGGCGGAGCGCTTCCGCTCCGTCGTCGTCGGCATCCCCCTGGCGAGCCTCGCCGCCTACAAGCTGACCGACCTCGAAGAGGCGGGCCCCTGGCTGGGCGTCGACCGCCACGGTCCCCGGATGGCGGCTCTTAAAGACCTCTACCTGCGCGCCATCCGGGACGACCTCGCCCACGTCAGGGACCACTTGGCCGACGAGGTCCTGGCCGCCCACACCACGGCGGTCGGCGGCATGTACGACGAGGAGGAGGACGGCCGACGGGTGATCCGCCTGGGCTTCGCCCACAGCGCCCTCGACGAAAAGCTGCGCGACAAGCAGACCTTCGCCGAGCGGCTCGCACAGCTCTACTCCGAACGCGGCATCAAGATGCTGATCACCGCCGCGGCCATCGGCGTCGACGCCGTGCTGGTGCGGGAGAGCCCGCCGATGAACGGCGCCATCCGGCGCCAGCTCGCCAAGGCGGCGGCCGACGGACACCACGTCCTTCCCGACCCTGACCTGAAGTCCAGGATCCGGGTCTATCCTCCCGTGGACCTCGATCTCCTCTCCGAGCCGCCGGCGCCGGTCCATTTCGAGCACGGCCGGCCGCTGATCCTCGACTATGTCCTGAAGAGCGGCGAGAACGGCTTCTTCACCGTCGCGAACACCGACGCCCTCTACCGGGTCATGCGCGTGACCTCGAGCAGCGAGCTCGGTCTGCTCCTCGCGCGCACCGCCATCTTCGGCGACGACGTCCACTGCCCGTCGTTCCCCGGCAACGCCTGTTACTACACCGAGACCGACAACAGCCGGCAGGTCTTCGACCTCCTGGGGCAGCCGCAGCTCCGCCAGAACCAGCTCTCCGGGCTCCAGCCCAAGGCCCTCCAGGACCTGGGCTCGGCCAAGCACCAGGCGGAGCTGCACACCCTCGGCCTGCTCATCCTCCTGCACCGGTTGAAGACGTTGGACCTGGAAGGCATCCCGCGCCACGTGGACCTGCGGACCTTCGACCCGTACGCCTACTTCGAGATCCACTCGCGCCCCTTGACCCTGGAGACCGTCGCCGGCTGGGACGCCGTCTCGCTCGCTCACGACTTCGCCCGGCTCGTCACCGCTCGCGACGAGGCGGACCTGGCGCCCCTCAAGCACTTCTACCAGAACGACCCCGACCGTCAGGAGGCGGCCCACCGGGTGCTCATGGCTGTGCTCCACGCTCTCTGGGCGGTGCCCTCGATCGGTACGCCGCTCGTCTACGAGAAAAACGGGCGGCGGCGGACCGTCACGGGCTATTACGCGGCCTCGATCGACAAGGTGGTGACGCACCGCGACCGCTTCGCCACCTTCCTTGGCGAGCGTTTCGAGCAGGTGGGCGGCGGCGACGAGGCGGCCTTTGAGCGCTTCGTGGAATTCCACATCGCCAACAACGGCTTCGCCGACCTGCGGCCGCTGGCGGTGCTGGTGACGGCGAAGTCGGACCGGGAGGATCTGGGGGACAGGGTCCAGGTCTTCCGCGACGAGGCGTCGTTCCGCCAGGCCCTGGGCCGGATCGAGCCCTACAGCTACTTCACCAGCAGCGGCCTCCTCGCCCTCCTCGCGCGCCTCAAGGGGTTGGCCCGAATCGCCCAGCAGCTCGACTCGCGGCTCGGCACGGCCAACGAGTTCCGCGCCCATATCCCCCACGACGACCGAGGCCGGCCGCTCCTCGTCCCCGGCGTTATCGAGGCCTTCCGCATGGTGTCCGAAGGGCTGGAGAAGAACACCGGCTCGGAGCGGCTCGACGGGCGGTGGGGGTACTACCTCTAAGCGGCGTCCTGCATACGCGCTACCATACCCCTCCGGACCCAGGGGTCCGCCGTTCCGGAGGCCCGCCTTTGAACAACGCCGAGATCGCCCGCGTGCTCGAGGAGATCGCCGACATCCTCGAGATCAAGAACGAGAACGTCTACCGCATCCGCGCCTACCGCAACGCCGCGCGCACGGTCGAGGTGCAGATGACGCCGCTGCGGCGGGTGGTCGAAGAGGGGGGACGGCTCACCGACCTGCCCGGCATCGGCAAGGAGATGGCCAACCACATCCGCGAGATGGTCGAGACCGGCACCCTCTCCTTCCGCGACCAGCTCATCGCCGAGGTCCCCCGCTCGCTGATCGACCTGATGCGCCTCCCCAGCGTCGGCCCCAAGAAGGCGAAAAAGCTCTGGGAGGAGCTCAAGATCTGCTCGGTCGACGAGCTCGAGCAGGCGGCGAAGGAGGGGCGGATCGCCGGCGTCCAGGGGTTCGGGGCCAAGACGCAGGAGAAGATCCTCGCCGGCATAGAGGAGCACCGCCAGCACGCCAGCCGCTACCTGATCTCCGACGCCGAACGCTTCGTCGAGCCGCTGGTCGCCTACCTCAAGGAGGTCCCCGAGCTCGAACGCCTGGAGGTCGCCGGCAGCTACCGGCGGCGGCGCGAGACGATCGGCGACATCGACCTGCTGGCGACCGCCTCGAACCCGGGACCTGTCATGGCGGCCTTCCTCCGCTACCCGCAGGTCGACAAGGCGCTGATGAGCGGCGACACCCGCTCGACCATCACGTTGGGCTCCGGGCTCCAGGTCGACCTCCGCGTCGTCGCTCCCGAGAGCTACGGCGCCGCCCTCCTCTACTTCACCGGTTCCAAGGAGCACAACGTCAAGCTCCGCCGCCGCGCCGTCGAGCGCGGCCTGCGCATCTCGGAGTACGGCGTCTTCCGGATGGAGACGACGGCGGGCGGGGGGGAGGAGGTCCACGGCGAGCGGATCGCCGGCCATACCGAGGAGGAGGTCTACGCCTCGGTCGGCCTCGCCTGGGTCCCTCCCGAGCTGCGCTAAGACCGCGGCGAGATCGAGGCCGCCGGGGCCGGCCCCCTCCCGCGCCTGCTCGAGGCCGGCGATATGCGGGGCGACCTCCACATGCACTCGGTCTGGTCCGACGGCAGGAACACCATCGAGGAGATGGTCGAGGCCTGCGCCGCCCGCGGCTACGAGTACATGGTGATCTCCGACCACAGCAAGGCGCTGTCGATGGTCAACGGCCTCGACGCCTACCGTTTGGCGCTGCAATGGAAGGAGATCGACGAGGTGCGCGCCCGCCACCCCGAGATCCGCATCCTGCGCGCCATGGAGGTGGACATCCTCGCCGACGGTACGCTCGACCTGGAGGACGAGATGCTCGCCGGGCTCGACCTCGTGCTGGTCTCGCTCCACTCGCGCCTGGACCTGCCGGAGAAGGAGCAGACCGAGAGGGTGCTCAAGGCCCTTTCACACCCGGAGGTCAATGTCTTCTGCCACCCGACCGCCCGCCTCATCAACCGGCGCCGGCCGGCCGAGCTGGACATGGAGGCGGTGCTCGCCCGCGCCGCCGAGCGGGGCGTCGCCGTCGAGCTGAACTGCAACCCCCACCGGTTGGACCTCAAGGACACCCACCTGCGGCTCGCCAAGGACCTCGGCTGCAAGATCGTCGTCAACACCGACTCGCACCGCACCCGCGAGCTCGAGCTGATCCGCTACGGCGTGGAGCAGGCCCGCCGCGCCGGGCTGGAGCCGCGGGATGTGCTGAACACCCTGCCCTATGCGCAGTTCGCGAAGGCGGTCGAAAGAAGACGCTAAACTTCCCCCATGCCCGCACGTATACGGCTTCAAACGGAATTCTTTCGCGAGGTGTCGATATGAGACGACAGACCGCCCGAGCGCGGGCGCTTCCCCTGGCGTTGGCCCTGCTGGCCCTGGCGAGCCTCCCTGCCGCCGCCCAGGACCTCCTCAAGTCGTTCGAGGCGCGGACCACGGTCCACACCTTGAAGAACGGCTGGACCTTCCTCATCGTCGAACGGCCGGAGGCGCCGACCTTCGCCTTCTGCACGCTGGCCGACGTCGGCTCGGCGCAGGAGGTGCCCGGCATCACCGGTCTGGCCCACATGTTCGAGCACATGGCGTTCAAGGGCACTCCGAACATCGGCACCCGTGACCCCGTGGCCGAGAAGAAGGCGCTGGAGGAGCTGGAAGCCGCCTACCAGGCCTGGCAGACCGCGCGCCTGGCGCAACAGCCCGGACAGCAGGACAATGCCGAGGTCGAGCGGCTGCGGAGCGAGTTCCAGAAGAGGCAGGAGGAGGCGGCTCGCCACACCGTCCGCGACGAATTCGACACCCTGGTCAGCCGCGAGGGCGGGGTCGGGCTCAACGCCGCCACCAGCGCCGACGCCACCAAGTACTACTATTCGCTGCCTTCCAACAAGTTCGAGCTGTTCGCCTTCCTCGATTCGGAGCGCTTCCTCCATCCGGTCTTCCGCCAGTTCTACGAGGAGCGCGACGTGGTGCAGGAGGAGCGCCGCATGTCCCTCGAGAGCCAGCCGCTCGGGCGTCTCGTCGAGCAGTTCCAGGCGGCCGCCTTCACCGCCCATCCCTACAAGCAGCCGACCATCGGCTACATGAGCGACCTGCAATCGTTCACCATCACCGACGCCGAGGCCTTCTTCCGCACCTACTACGCGCCGGAGAACCTGGTGACCGTCATCGTCGGCGACGTCCGGGCGGCCGCCGTGATCCCGGTGATCGAGAAGTACTTCGGCCGCATCCCGGCGCGGCCCGGACCAAGGCCGCTGCGCACCGTCGAGCCGCCGCAGCTCGCCGAAAAGGTGGTGGTCCTGGAGGATCCGGCCCAGCCCTATTACCTGGAGGGCTACCACAAGCCCGCCGAGACCCACCCTGACCAGCCGGTCTACGACGCCATCGACGACATCCTGTCGAGCGGCCGGACCTCGCGCCTCTACCGGTCGCTGGTGCGCGACAAGAAGATCGCCATGCAGATCGAGTCCTTCTCCGGCTTCCCCGGCGAGAAGTACCCGAACCTCTGGTCGGTCCTCGCCGTGCCCGCCTTCGGCGCCACCAACGAGCAGGTCCAGGCCGCGTTCCGCGCCGAGCTCGACCGCCTGCGCGACGAGGACGTCACCGCCGAGGAGCTCGCCCGCTTCAAGACCCGCGCGAAGGCCAACCTCGTCCGCGCCCTGCGCAGCAACATGGGGCTCGCCGTCCGCTTCGTCGAGCACCAGCGGCTGCATGGCGACTGGCGCGAGCTGTTCCGCTACCTCGACCGCCTCGACAAGGTCACGCCGGCGGACATCCGCCGGGTGGCCGGCGAGACCTTCCAGAGATCCAACCGGACGGTGGCGATGATCGTCAACCGGCCGGAGACGTCGCCGGAGAAGACGAAATGAGTTGCCGATTCCCGCGCCTCCTCCCGAGCCTCCCGAGCCTGATGGTTCTCCTCCTTCCCCTGTCCGCCGCGGCACAGGCCGGCCACGTCGACCAGCTCCGCTACCCGGCGCTCTCGCGCTTCGACCTCCCCCAGCCGCAGCGGGTGGTGCTCGACAACGGGCTGGTCGTCCTCCTGCTCCAGGACCGCGAGCTGCCGCTGGTCGAGGCCACGGTCCTCGTCCGTTCGGGCTACCGCTTCGATCCCGCGGACAAGGTCGGCCTGGCGGCTATCGGCAGCGGCGCGCTGCGCTCCGGCGGCACCCGGAAGCTCTCCGGCGACGACCTCGACGACTGGCTGGAGAGCCGCGCCGTCAACCTCGAGGCCAGCGCCTCCGACGAGGCCGTGCGCGCCACGCTCTCCTCCCTCAAGG
>JBKKAU010000666.1:0-3233 GCA_046714475.1 Thermoanaerobaculia bacterium | reverse complement strand
GGATCGAGCCGCTGCTGTCGGTGTCGGATGGCTCGGCGGCGCTGGCGCGGCTGCTGGGGCCCTCACCCCCGTCCCCACTCCCGCCCTCCCCCACCCCCCCCCCGGGAGAGGGGCGCCCCCACCCCCCCCGGGGGGGGGGGGGGGGGGTTGTTGGGTCTGGGGGCCGGGGGGTGCGGATTCGCGGGGAAACCCCCCACCTGGCCTCCCCCGCTCCCTACCGCGCCCCCACCCAGGGGGGGAGGGACCCGCCCCCCCAGGACCCGCCCGCCCAAGCCATGCCCGCCCTCAAGGCCCAGTTCGTTTTCCAGGACCCGCCCACCCAGGGGCGGGAGGTGGCGCCCCTCTCCCGGGGAGGGGGTGCGGGATGGCGGGAGAGGGGACGGGGGTGAGGTCCCCAGCAGCCGCGCCAGCGCCGCCGAGCCATCCGACACCGACAGCAGCGGCTCGATCCACCGGCCGGAGACCAGGTCGAGCCCGTCCAGGTCCGCGAGCAGCGGCGTCAGGACCTGGTCGCCCATCTCGAGCCTTTCGACGGTCCGGCGGGCGGCGTCCGCCCGGGCGAAGAGCCGGCGCAGGCCGGGGGGAGCCGTCCTCACGCCTGGGCCTCCCTGCTGTTGCCGGTGCCGGAGCCGTCGCGGGCCAGCATCTCCAGGTAGAGCAGCACCTGGCCCACCGTCAGCTCCGAGCACTCGGCGGCGGTCCAGCCGAACTCGCGGGCCAGCACGAAGCAGGCGCGGGCGAGCGGTGCCTTGACCGCCCGCTCGAGCTCGTCCTCGTCGAGCGTCAGGCCGCTGATCTCGTTGACCCGGCCGAGCAGGAACTGCACGAGCCCGGCGGGCAGCGCGCCGATCTGCTCGACCGAGAGGCGCGGCTCGACCAGCGCCTGCTGCACCATGAGGATGCTCGCCAGCACCGACTGCTCCTTGGCGGCGCGCGCCACCCGCTGGACGTCGCGCACGGTGAGCGGACGGAGCGTCACGCTGCCGGCTGGGGCAGTGGGGGCGGCGGGGGAGCCGTCCTCCGCCCTGGGGGCCAGGAGGGCGGCAGGCACCTCCACCGGATGGGTGGCGGCCGCTCCGGCCAGCAGCTCTTCGGCGGTCATGAATCTGGCCATGGCGCTACGCCGTCGTGTCCTCGACCTTGACCCAGAGGGCCTTGAAGCCGACCTTCTCCATCACGAAGTCGTCCTCGGGCAGGTCGTAGAACCAGTCCTCGATCTTGACCCCCATCACCGTCACGGTGGACGTGCTGCCGGGCAGCGAGGGGTTCTCGAGACGCAGGCTCAGGTTGAAGGAGGGGCTGACGAAAGTACCCGCCGGGCGGGTGTCCGCCGCGTTGCCGAGCATCAGCTTCAGCAGGGCGCCGTTGATGAAGGCGCGGTCGATGGTGCCGCGGACGTCGACGTTGCCCGGGCGCAACTCGGTGGCGAGACGCTGCCCGAGCTCGTGGAAAGGCTTCAGGTCGCTGTGGACGTGGACGGTGACCCCCGTCACCCGGCCGATCGGGGTGAGGGAGTAGGTCTCGTTGATGGCCGCGGCCCCTTCGCCCTCGGGACCGGCTTCGGTCGCCAGGGAGATGGAGCCGTCGGAGCCGCGATAGACATTGTTCGCCATGGTCCGCTCCTACTCGAGGTTCATGATGACCTTGATGAAATCGATCGAGAACGTGGGCCGCAGCGTCAGTGTGACGATGGCCTGCCCTTCGATCTCCTGGCGCCGCGTCGCCGAGACGTCCAGCTCGTAGCTCTGGAGCATCTCGTCGAGGACCATCCCCGACAGGAAGCCGTCGAGGGTGGCTTTCAAGGCGGCGCGTACGCGGGAGTTGTTCAGCCGGCCGATGTAGGGGTTCGATCCCTGCCGCACCCCCGCCTTGGCGTAGTCGACGATGCGGCGGACCGAGATCTGCTTGAACGGCCCGTTGTCGGTGGTGATCCCCTTCAAGACGCGGATGCCCAGGTTCTCCTGCAGCACCAGCACCCGGTTGTCGAGGAGCTGCTTTTGCTCGGAGCGGGTGTAGCGCCGGGTGAGGCCGCCGGCCGCCACGTCCTTGTTGGTCAGGCTGATGTGCGGCGCCAGCGTCGACAGGCGGCCGGCCACCAGGGCGGCGGCGTAGGGGGGCGTCAGGTCGACCGCGCGGTCGGGCCCGGGGCTCGCCGCGTCGTCGGCGACGATCCCCGGCGCCACCAGGACCAGCCGCGGGTTGCCCACCCGGGAGGCGTCGGTCCGGACGGTGCTCAGATCGACGCCGGAGGCGCCGATCACGGCGATGCGCTCGCGGCCGTCGTTCTCGGTGGCTTCGAGGTGCGCCAGGGCCTCGTCGGTGATGTCGTTGGCGGCGAGCCCGCCGATCGTCACGATGTGGACCGGCTCGCTCGCCAGGAGCTCGAGCCCGGCCGCCACTTCGGTGCCGGTGGCGGAGGCGCCGTCCGGTCCCCCCTCTTCGGTCCGCGCGATGGCGTGGACGGCCCGGGCGCGCTCCTCCGCCGTGGGGTGGCCGGCGATGGGCTCGACCCGCACGAAGCGGCTCGTCGCCACCGCGTCCAGGAGCTCGCCCACGGTCGCCGCCGCGAAGGTCTCCTCCACGCGGCCGACCTTGAGCTTGACGGCGGTGGGCCGGCCGCCGGGCGTCGCCGCCTCGGTGCGGAGGATGTCGTTGGCCCAGGTGCCGGGCGAGGTGGCGACCAGTTGGAAGACCTCCGGCCCCTCGGTGCCTTCGGGGGTGACGGCCCGCACCGTCCAGGTGGTGGCCGCCATCTCCTCCCCTTCGGCGATGTTGGCGATGCGCACGGCGTAGACCGTGGAGGCGCCGCCCTTGAACACCTGCTCCAGGGTGCGGGTGAGGGTCAGGCTCGGCGTCGCCGCGCCGGGGTCCCATGGGTTGTAGGCCCCGAAGGTCTCCACCGCCTCGGCGTAGCTGCCGAGGACCACGGCGGCGTCCAGGGGACCGCGGCTGGCGGTCCCCACCACCCCGACGTTGCCGGTGGCGATCCCCGAGACGCCGATCAGCCCCTCCGCCCGGACCTCGATGTAGGTGCCGGGGAGGACCATCTCTCGGATTGTTTCGCTCATGTCCGTCTCCTTCGAATCTCGTCCACGAAGATCACCGCTTCGGGATCCTCGGCCAGCCCCTTGAGGCCGACGCGGATCGCCTGCAGGACGCCGCCCGACGATTCGGGCCGGTCCACGATGTGCTCAAACTCGAACTGGAAGCGCGCGGTGCCTGTCTCTTATACA
>JBKKAU010000665.1:0-6788 GCA_046714475.1 Thermoanaerobaculia bacterium | reverse complement strand
AGCCGTTGTGGCTCGAAGTCGAGCTCCGTCCCGAAAAGGCTCAGGCGCTTTGGTCTGAGGGTGTCGCAGGGGTTCTGCTCTCGGGCGGGAGTCGAGCGCACCGGCTCGAGGCCGGCGAGGTGCGGGTGGTGGCGGTAGCGCCGGAAGTTGACCCGGCGAAGGGAACCGTCATCGCGCTGCTGGAGATCGCCGGGGCGCCCGACCTCCTGATCGGCTCCACGCTCCAGGTCGAGGTGCTCCTTCCGGTCGAGCGCCCAGGGATCGTCGTTCCGACCACGGCGATCATCGACGACGGCGGCGTCGCTGTCGTGTACCTCCAGATCGAAGGCGAGAGCTTCGCTCGCCGCGAGGTCGAGGTAAGCGAGCGCCAAGGCGGGCGCGCGCTCGTTGCCGGCCTCCAGACCGGCCAACGACTCGTGACTTTGGGTGGAGACGCGATCCGTCGCGCGACGCTCCTGTCGAGTGGCGAGGTCGAAGGTCACGTGCATTGAGGAGAGCCACATGACGTTTCTCGACCGCCTCATCGCGTTCTCACTTCGCCACCGGACTCTGATCCTCGCGCTCGGAGGAGTCGTCCTGGTCTTCGGCTCGATCTGGATCGTTGCCATGCCGGTCGACATCTTCCCGGACCTGTCGGCGCCGATCGTGACGATCATCACCGAGGCTCCCGGGATGCCGCCGGAGGAAGTCGAGGTCCTGGTCACCTTCCCGATTGAGTCCGCGGTGAATGGCGCCAGTGGAATCCGCCGCCTCCGGTCGGTCTCGGCCGATGGCATCTCGGTTCTCTGGGCTGAGTTTGGTTGGGCCACCGACATCTATCAGGCACGGCAGGTGGTAAACGAGCGATTGCAGCGGGTCGAGCTGCCGGCGCAGGCCGAGCGACCGGAGCTCGGTCCGGTGAGCTCGATCATGGGAGAGATCACCTTCGTCGCTCTCACGTCCGACACGCTCTCGGCAATGGAGCTGCGCCGCATCTCGGAAACCTCGGTTCGCCGCAGTCTGCTCGCCGTGCCCGGGATCTCGCAGGTGGTGCCGCTCGGAGGCGAGGTGCGCCAGCTCCAAGTCACCGCGAAGCCGGCCGCGCTGGCACAGCACCGCATCGACCTCGAGGCGCTCATGGAGGCGGTGGCCCGCGCCAGCCGCAGCCCTGCGGCGGGCTTCCACGTCGACGGAGGGCAGGAGTACCTGGTGCGCGGCCTGGGTCGAGCCCGCACACCGGACGACGTTGCCGGCGCCGTGGTCCGTGTCGTCGAAGGAGTTCCGGTGCGGGTGGCCGATCTTGCGACCGTGTCGTGGGGGCCCGAGCCCGCTCGCGGCACGGCTTCCTACCGTGCGGCACCGGCCGTGATCCTGTCAGTCCAGAAGCAGCCTGGAACGAACACCCTAAGTCTCACTCGGGATATCGACGCGGTTCTCGCACGACTGGCACCGACGTTGCCAGCCGGCGTACGCATCGAGAAAGAGAACTTTCGGCAGGCTGACTTCATCGACGTCGCGATCCGCAACGTCACAATCGCGCTGCGCGATGGTGCGGTCTTGGTGGTCATCATCCTGTTTCTCTTCCTGGGAAGTTGGCGAACGACCGCGATCTCGGCGGCCGCGATTCCGCTGTCGCTCGTCGCGGGCGTCCTGGTGGTGTCGGCGTTCGGCGGCACCATCAACACGATGACCCTGGGCGGGCTCACGATCGCGATCGGAGCATTGGTCGACGACGCCATCATCGATGTCGAGAACGTGTTTCGCCGGCTACGGGAAGAGCACGCGCGCCCATCGGCAGAGCGGCGTTCGGCTTTCGAGGTCGTCTTTCGAGCTTCTTCCGAAGTGCGCAAGGCGATCTTTTTCGCCACGCTCGTGATCGTCCTCGTCTTCCTGCCGCTCTTCGTTCTGCCGGGGATCGAGGGCAGGCTGCTGCGGCCTCTCGGCCTCGCCTACGTCGCCGCGCTCGGCGCATCGCTCCTGGTGTCGCTCACCGTCACGCCGGTCCTCTGCTTCTTCCTTCTGCCGACGGCCCGTGCGCTCGAGAAGAAGGAGCCCTGGGTGCTGCGGGCGTTTCACCTCGCGTATGCCCCTACACTGGACTGGTCAATGCGCCACCGGGGCATCGTGCTCGGCATTGCGGGGGCGCTCGTCCTGGTCGCAGCTTCTACCGTTCCGTTTCTCGGGCGCAGCTTCCTGCCACCCTTCAACGAAGGATCTTTGACGGTCGGAGTGGTGAGCGCGCCTGGAATCCCGCTGGCCGAAGGTGACCGACTGGGGCGGCAGGTGGAGCAGGCGCTTCTCGATTTTCCGGAGGTCGTTTCGACCAGCCGCCGCACGGGGCGGGCCGAGCGGGACGAGCACGTCCAGGGCGTCAACGCCTCCGAGAAGGAGGTCGTATTGCGCGAGGGCAGGCCCAAGGAGGAGCTTCTCGCCGAGATGCGCAAAGCCGTGGCCACGATCCCCGGCGCCCAGGTCGCCTTCGGACAGCCGATCAGCCATCGCATCGACCACATGATCTCGGGCAGCAAGACCAACCTGGCGGTCAAGATCTTCGGCCCCGACCTGGCGGTGCTGCGGGGGCTGGCGGGACGGGCGCAGTCGCTGCTCTCCGCCGTGCCCGGGCTGGTGGATGTCTCCAACACGGAGCAGGCGAGCGTGCCGCAGCTCGTGATCGACTTCGACCGCCGCGCACTCTCTCTCCACGGCCTCACCCCCGACGGCCTCTCGCGCGCGGTCGAGGCCCTGTTCCAGGGCACCGAGGCCGGCGAGATCGTCGAGGGGGGAGTCGTCTCCCGGATCGTCGTCCGCCTGCCGGAGCGGCTCCGCGCCTCGCGCGAAGAGCTGCAGGCCCTGCCGGTGCCGACCCCGTCCGGCCGGACGGTCCGGCTGGGGGACGTGGCCCAGGCGCGGTTCGACCTCGGGCCCGGCCTGGTGCGACGCGAGAACGTCGAGCGGGTGGCGGTACTTACCGCCAACGTCACCGGCGCCGACCTCGCGGGGACGGTCGAGCGGGTCCAGAAGACGCTCGGGGCCGGCCTCGAGCTGCCGGCCGGGTACCGGATCGCTTACGGCGGCCAGTTCGAGGAGGCGGCGCGCAGCCTGCGCAACCTCGCCTCCTTGTCAGGTCTGGTGCTGATCGGCATGTACGGGCTGCTCTTCTTCGCCTTCCGCAGCCACCGGCACGCCCTGATCGTGCTGGTCAATCTCCCCCTGGCTCTCGTGGGTGGGGTCTTCGCGGTGGCCCTGGGTGGAGGCGTGCTCTCCGTCGCCTCGCTGGTCGGCTTCATCACCCTCTTCGGCATCGCGACCCGCAACGGCGTGCTGCTCGTCTCCCACTATCAGCACCTGATGAAAGAGGAGGGACTGCCGCTCGCGGAGGCGGTGGTCCAGGGCTCGCGCGAGCGGCTGGCGCCGGTCCTGATGACGGCCTTGACGGCGGGGCTCGCGCTGATCCCCCTGGTGCTCGCGGGCGGCGAGCCGGGCAACGAGATCCAGAGCCCCATGGCGCAGGTCATTCTCGGTGGGCTGCTCTCCTCGACCTTCCTCAACCTCGTCCTGGTGCCGGTGCTGTTCGCCCGGTGGGGCGGGGGCGCCGCCGAGGAGGGGGCCTAGATTCGGAGATTTAAAAAGGCGGCATCGACGTGGTGGCGATCCACAACCCCATGACCCACAAGGAGCCCGGGATCGTCTTCCTCAACGAATGGGACCTAGGGCCGGCGGCCTGGCTCGCCCAGGTTCTCCGGCCGGCCTTGGAGGCTCAGGCATCGATGGGGCGCCGGTGATTCGTGAGGAGAACCTCCGCCGCTGGCTCGACAGTCGCCGGCAGCTTCCGGCGAGGCGGGAGTACTCCTCCAGCATCGGATATCATCCTGGACGTGGTCTTTCATCGCGCCTCCATCTCCGCGCGGATCCGGCCGGCGCGCCGGGAAGGGTAGGACAGGTGATCGTCCCCGGGCTCGATGACCTGGGCGCCGGTCGCCGCGGCCAGCGCCCCGATCCGTTCCAGGGAAGTGATGTGATCCGCCCGGCCGTGGACGAAGGTGACCTTCGGGCCGATGCTCTCCAGGGGGACGGCGATCGGTTTTGTCAGGACGACGTTCCGCAGCGTGCCGTTGAACGACTGCCAGGTATGCAGCAGCCCCTCGCGGGCGACATCCGGCGGCGTGTCCGGCATGAACAGCGGGACGATCCGCGCCAGGGCCGGAGAGAGCGTGGCCTCGTGCAGCTTGCAGGCCTCGCGGGCGAGAATCGGGTTCAGGGTGAAGACGCCCGCCATGGAGGACATCTCGCGGACGTGCTCGCGGGCCTCCCGCTCATCGTCGAACACCGGCGCGCCGAGCAGGAACAGATGCTCCACCTCGTCGGGGTGGCGCGCCGCGTAGTAGGCCGCGAGCAGGGTGCCGAAGGAGTGGGCGACGAACGTCACGCGGCGCATGGCCCCCTGGGCGACCAGGGTCCGGCGCAGGGCGTTGAGGTGATCCTCCAGCTTGTACTCCACGTCCGGAAGGGGAGACCGTCCAAAGCCGAGGGCGTCGACGAAGATCAGCCGGTGCGTCTGCGCCAAGGGATCGAAGGCGCCTTGCCAGAAGTGTGTCGTAGAGGGCAAGCCGGCCAGGAAGACTACCGGCGGTCCCTGGCCGCGGATCTCCGTATACAGCCGGTCCCCGAGGTAGGCGCGCGCGGCCCGCAGATGGCGGACCCGGACGGCAGCTACCCCTTCGACCAGGGCCACCGCAGCGCCCAACGCCAGGATGCCGATTCCGATGCCTTTGACCCAGCCGCTCCGCATGGTCACCTCACTGGCGCGCCAGGCTGCTGTATTGAGGAATGGGCTATATCTTCCCACGCAAGGCTGCTGCTCTGCCACCGGGGCGGCTGCGGTAAGCCCCGGCTAGTTGCCTCACTTCGTTTTCGCGGAAGACCAGTGGATGTGGACGATCCGCCAGCCCTGCGGAGTCTTCCTGAGGACCACCGTCTCCGTACCGCGGCTGTCGACCGGCTTGCCCTGGAACGTGCCGGTGGTTGTGGAGCGGGTCAGCATCCAGGCGGCGTCGCCCGCCACCTTCGCCTGGCTATCGACGACCTTGCGCTTTGCCGCCCTGGCGAACGCCACGTCGGCGCCCAGATGGTGGGTCCTGTACTCGTCCCGGTTCATCTCGGCCCCTCCAGCCTCGAAGATCACGACGTCCGGCGCGAGCAGGTTGAGCATCGTCTTGGTGTCTCCCTTGGCCATGGCGCCGTGGAAGGCCGCAACCACCTGCTGGGGCGTCTGCTGGGCCTGGGCCGCGCCGACGCTCAGGGCCGCAAACTGACAGAGAAGAAGTAGGCGTACTGCACTGCCGGGTATTCTCATTGAGCCTCCTCATTGAGCGGGAACTCTATCGCATGCCGGGATGATCGGTTACCGCTCCGCACGCCGACCTCCTCAAGCGAGCCCGGCGGGCTCATGATCATTCCCTTGCTCTCCTCAATGCCTGGAAACACAAGGTGCGTCTCAAACTCCAAACCTTCAAGTTTTGACGAGTCCACCAAACCGGGTCAACTCCAGTGCTGGTTCGGCGGAGTCCTTTGGGGAGGCGGCGGCGCAAGAGAGTCAGCCCGTTGCGCGCAGCCATGGCGCAGCTCCTGGGGGAGCTCCAGGGCCTCGTCGGGCCCGAGTGACCCAAGGTCCTCGGGCCCGACCTGACACTCCACCCCTTTCTCAGGCTAGAAGGCGTACCGGAGTTGAGCGAGCAGGTTCCAGCGGCTCGTCGGTTCTCCCCGGTCCGCATCTTCCCAGACCGGAACCTGCACGGACAGGTCAAGGAAGGTGCGTTCCGTTGCCACGTACTGCACGCCCGGAGCAAGAAAAAACACCGTGCGGTCTGTCCCTGGGAGGGTTGTCCCATGAAGGCGGTCTTTCCCTACGTCCAGGAGGGTCCCTTCCAGCACGGCGAACACCTCGTGCCCTGGTTTGGTGTAGTCCCGGGGAAGGAGTACATAGCTGGCGCTCATGTTGAGTTGCACTTCGTCCCCCCGACGGTAGCCTCCATCACCTTCCGTGTTGTAGCGGTAGCCGAAATCAGCAGCGAACACGAAGCGGCGGCGGGCCTGCTGATAGACGACATCGACGAGCCCATCGGTCGAGCCGGTCCCCGGCTGGAGTCGGCTCCGTAGCGAGACCGGCAATCCCGGACCGACGGGTCGGTCCGTCGCTCCGCTAGGGAGCTTAAGCCCCACCTCTACAGCCGCGTGCCGGTCCGCCCACGGTCCGACCCAACGGTAAAAGCGGTGCTTCACCGAGACGACAAGATCCCCTAACCCCGAAGCGGTCTCTGAGGAGATTCCCACCCCCTTGGCCCGGCTCTCCACGAGGTAAGGCACTCGAATGCCAAAGACCCAGTGAGTGTCGGGGGTATAGCGCAAATCCATAAAGGAGGAGAGTGAACTGAATTCTGTACCGCCGCCCTCCTTCTGGTCGGCCACGGCGCCCACCAGGAGGCCGCTCCGTTGGAACACTCCCGTGCCCGGGGTGTTACCCCGGATGGGGTTTGCTGAAGCGCTCCGCACGATGAGCAGGCCCAGGAGGAGACCCCACACAATCCGCGTCATGAGGGACCCTCCTTGGAACGAGGCTCTTCGAGCACGATGGTTTCCTGCCGGTCGACCATCTTCCAGACGCCGGCAACTGTGACCTTGCCGGCATCGGCCTTCTCCCGAAGGGTGCGTAGACGTTCCTCTCCTTCGAGGTGAAAGACCTGCCCGGTCTCTGGGACTCGTAGCCCGTTCGGAGTCAGCGTACCGGTGACCTCGATCCGGGCGCCCTCGAT
>JBKKAU010000664.1:0-1090 GCA_046714475.1 Thermoanaerobaculia bacterium | reverse complement strand
TTCCACTCGATCTACTTCCGCGAGCCTGGCGGAGTGCTGTTCGAGATCGCGACCGATCCGCCGGGCTTCACCTGGGACGAGACTGTGGCGGAGCTCGGCAGCGGCCTCCGGCTGCCGCCCTGGCTCGAGAAGGAGCGCGCCGCCATCGAATCGGTCCTGCCGCCCCTGGCTTTGAAGGATGTGGCAGAGCGCGTGGGAGGTGGAGAGTGACGCGTTCCTGGAGCGACCCGCACGGCGGGCAGCCGGTCCTCACGGCCGGCCGTCCTCCAGGCGAGGCCGCGGGCGCGGTGGTGATGGTCCACGGCCGGGGCGGCTCGGCCGAAGACATCCTGACCCTGGCCGGGGAGCTGCGCCGCCCGGACCTGGCGTACCTCGCGCCGCAGGCGGCGGGGCACACCTGGTACCCGTACAGCTTCCTCGCGCCGTTCGAGCAGAACGAGCCGGGGCTCACCTCGGGCCTCGGCTTCCTCACCCGGCTGCTGGCGCGGCTCGAGGAGGAGGGCATCCCGGCCGGGCGGACAGTCCTGCTGGGCTTCTCCCAGGGGGCCTGTCTGTCCACGGAATTCGCCGCCCGCAACGCCCAGCGCTTTGGCGGAGTGATCGGTTTCTCCGGCGGGCTGATCGGTCCGCCGGGCACTCCGCGCGACTACGCCGGCTCGTTCGCGGGCACCCCGGTCTTCCTCGGTTGCAGCGACCGCGACCCGCACATCCCCAGGGAGCGGGTGGACGAAACGGCCGAAGTCCTGGGCAGGATGGGAGCGGAGGTGACCGAACGGATCTACCCGGGCCTGGGCCACACGGTCATCGAGGATGAGCTCGAGCACGCGCGCCGCATCCTCGCGGGCCTTCCATCGGCGGATACCGACCGGTGATGAGGGCTGGTACGCGATTTGCTATAAGCCAATGATGTAGTTCGCGGTAAGCAGACACAGCGAGCGACAGGATTTTCTCCCTGAAACGGCGGCATTTCCTGCCGCCGTCTTTTTGGTGCGCCCGGCATGGGCATCGACTTGGAGGTGTAAGTCCTCCCGGAACTTGGTCACAGGGACCGAAGCGACCCGCAAGGTGGCGACCGTGAGGGGACCGCTGA